>CAMBZX010000001.1 GCA_945872185.1 Synechococcus sp. UW140
ACATCATCACTCGGTGAATTTTTCTCTACATCATCCATCTCCGTAGATCC
Organism: Synechococcus sp. UW140; assembly: GCA_945872185.1. Lineage (GTDB taxonomy): Bacteria > Cyanobacteriota > Cyanobacteriia > PCC-6307 > Cyanobiaceae > Cyanobium. The sequence goes on from CAMBZX010000001.1 coordinate 51, forward strand.
CACGAATATTCAAGAAATTGCGGCTGCCATGGCAACCATTCTCAATAACCCAGACCTCGCTGATGAGCTTCGAATTTCTGGCTTCAAACAGTCTTCCGCCCTCACATGGAACAATCTGGCACAAAAGACCATCTTTGCGTACAAGCAAGCGATCTCACCTCCTCCATGCTAAGCATGCCTGAATTGCAAAACTTAACTTGGCAGCAGCTGATGTCGATTTCAGCGATCTCTATGACACGGCCTCAAGCAACAGTTCTGCCGCGATCGCACCATTGGGGCCCAGCAGCAACCTGGCTGCGGTCGGCTTGCGATCCAAAGAACAAGGTCATCGCCAGCAACTCCCAAGAGATGCAAGACTTTTAAGTGGCTCAAAATCAAATGAGCACTCCATCAGCTCTTCATGATTTTTGCGGAACCAATTGGCGATAGAGATTCAGATAGCCTGAAGTAGTTTTATCCCAACTAAAGCGCAGACATTGCCGCTGTCCCTTACGACGGAGTTCCTCACCAAGCTCTGGCTTACCAGCAATTTGAAGGATGGCATCAGCAATCGAATCGACGGACCAAGGATTGAAGAGGAGGGCAGCATCCGAGGCTACCTCTGGAATACTGGATGTATTGGCGGCAAGCACGGGGGTATTCATGGCCATCGCTTCAAGAAGCGGAAGGCCAAAGCCCTCATAAAGCGAGGGGTAAACAAAAGCTATGGCATGGCGATAAAGCTCAGCCAAGGCAGCATCAGGCAAGCCTACGTGGACATCTACCCGAGTGAATATTGAAAGAGCATTAAGCAGATCAACTTCATCGCTGGCCAAAGGGGCTCCTACCAGTTTAAGTCTAAGCATGGGGAACGTAGCCATGACACGTGAAAAGGCTAGGGCCAGTCGCGTGAAATTTTTGTACGAAGACCTGGCGCCAACATAGAGAAGATATTGTTCGTTTTGTTGATTGGCTGCTTTCTCCGAGCAGCTTGCTAGCCCAGATTTTAAATTTCCCGCCAAATGAATAACAGAGGCCTTGGGCTCAAGATGGGGATAAAGCTCAAGTAGGTCGCGAAGCGTTGATTCTGAAACACAAGGAAGTGCGCTGGCGGCCTCAAAGCAGCGGCGCTTGGCTTCAATGGCCTGGCCGGTTGGATCTAGCTGATCGCGCCACTTTTCATGAATCATGTCATGAACTGTATAAACCAGGGGAGCGCGAATGCGATGGATAAGAGGTGCTTCGTAATACGTTGGATGGATCAGATCCGGGCGGAACAAGCCAGCCCTGATTGAAAAGCTTTGGCGCCGCAGCGGATTGTTGAAACGCCCTGGCCGGATGGAGATATTGTGCCGCGCAATTGCAAGAAGCTGCCCGGAAGGATGGGGCAAGTGGGCTGGCCTGAGACTGGTCAGGAGGCAATCATGCTGAGACGCTACGCCAGAAATCAGATGATCGAAAAAGTTGCTTATTCCTCCTGGCCTGTGCCGATACATGCTATAAATAATGCCATCATAGTAAATTCGCAGTCGACCATTTACCGGCATGCTTCCTGCTCGAGTCTACAGCAAAGTACTACAGGGCTTGACTTTATGGCAAGCATGGCGAGATGCATTTTGGGTTCATTGCAGGCCCCGTTGACCAGGCTACAGCCTCGTGGCGAACAACCGAATCCAGTCAGGTTCTTCATATCCATATGTATTGAAACCAAGAGCACCAAGCGGAACGATGGGAACGGGCTAGATTCAGGCGCTGGCCTGGGATGGATCGAAGCTGAATAAGTTTCTGTAAACAATCAAAGCTGGGCAGCCCTTTGATCAGAAACCCAGTTCATGGCCAGGCGCACCTCAAACGATCTGCCTCTCTCCTGATGGGACGCAAAACCGGGGCACTCCCCTGGCCAGGCAACAGGGATCACTTCAATAAGCGTCCTGCATCTCATAGAAATCGGGCTGCACATAGTCCTTGCGCAGCGGATAACCCTTCCAGTCCTCCGGCATCAGCAGCCGCTTGGGATGGGGATGGCCCTCAAACTGGATGCCGAACATGTCGAAAGTTTCGCGCTCCTGCCAGTCGGCGCCGCGGAACAGCCCATAGAGACTCGGAATGGTGAGATCTCCGTCGCGGGCGAGGAACACCTTGAGCCGCACCTCTTCGAGGCGCAGGTCGGCGGGGATGGCCTGGCTGGTGCCGGCCGGGGCCGAGGCGGGGGCGATGCGTTCAGCCAGGCTGGCCAACTTGACCAGATGATAAAAACTCACCAGCCGACCACCCGGACCTTCGTCGTAGCCACCCTGGCACTGCAGATAGTCGAAGCCCGTGGCCTTGAGCGCCGTGACCACCAGCGGCAGGAAGGCCGGCTCGACGCCGATCACCTCCACACCGAGATGGTCGGGCGGCAGCACGGCATGGTCGAAACCCTGCTGGCTCAGCCAGCTGCTCAGCGGACCCGGCGCCAGCGGGTTGGCGGTCACGGCAGCGGTGTCGTCGGGCATGGCTCTGGAGTGGAAAGGACGGCCAGGGGAGGCGAAAGAGGTCTGGGACCGGAGAACGACAGGGACCGGTGAAGGCTGGGGCTGAGGCCAGTGAATGGCTATACCCGGAGAATGGATCTGGCCGGTCGAGGCCTGAACTCCCCACGGGAGTCCGGCACCAACACCAGGGAGCGATCAGCCTTGAGTCTCTGCCGCCGCCCCCGGGACTGCCAACGGTTCAGCCTGCTGGCCGAGCGACTGGACATTGGCCAGGGGCAGGCCGGCGGCCGCGGCCAGGGCCGCTTTCTGAGTTTCGGCCCGCAGATAGCGACCGTCCACCAGCGGAGCCACAGCCTTGAGCTGGTGGGGGATCGTGCAGTAGCGATGGGTCTGCTGCACGTTGCCCCGCTCCGCCAGCGCTTCATTGCCCACCTTCTTGCGCAGCTTGATCACCGCATCGAAAATCGCCTCCGGCCGCGGCGGGCAGCCCGGCAGATAGAGATCCACAGGAATCAGCTTGTCGACACCGCGCACGGCCGTGGGGGAATCAGCCGAAAACATGCCGCCGGTGATCGTGCAGGCGCCCATGGCGATCACATATTTGGGCTCAGGCATCTGTTCATAAAGCCGCACCAGGGCCGGTCCCATCTTCATCGTCACCGTGCCGGCCACGATCAGCAGATCAGCCTGACGGGGGCTGGAGCGGGGCACCAGGCCGAAGCGATCGAAGTCGAAGCGGGAGCCAATCAGGGCGGCGAACTCGATGAAACAGCAGGCCGTGCCGTAAAGCAGGGGCCAGAGGCTGCTGAGCCGGGCCCAGTTGTGCAAATCATCGAGGCTAGTGAGGATCACATTCTCCGAAAGCGCGGAGGTGACCGCTGGAGCCCCGACAGGACCGCAGGTGGATGCACGCAGATCGCGCAGCGCCGTGAGCGAAGGACTGGAGGGATCGGCCGCAGTGGGCGAAGGGGTGAGGGTCATGGTGGGGGTCAGCTCCACTCGAGGGCGCCCTTGCGCCAGGCGTAGGCGAGGGCCACCACGAGGATGGCGATGAAGATGAGGGCCTCGATGAAGGCCAACAATCCGAGCCGGTGGAAGGCCACCGCCCAGGGATAAAGGAAGACGGTCTCGACATCAAAGATGACGAAGACCAACGCAAACATGTAGTAGCGGATGTTGAACTGAATCCAGGCGCCGCCGATCGGCTCCATCCCGGACTCATAGGTGAGCTCCCGCTCCCCCTGCCGGCTTTTGGGCGAAAGCAGCTTGTTGGCCACCAGCGCCAGCACCGGGACTGCCGCCGAAAGCAGCAAAAAGCCCAGGAAGGCGTCGTAGCCGGAAAGCACGAACATCGAGCTGATCCAACCTGTGCCGCAGTCTGGCATCTGCAGCCGGCAGCTGACGGTTCATGGTTGCCTGCTCACCGCCGTCAGCCACTGCGGCACGGCCTGGCCTCCTTCTGCCGCCGGCGCCATAGGGGGGACCGCGGCGAACGCAGCAGGCCTCGATAGAGTTCCGGCGTATCTGAAGGGGCCTAGGGATGAGCACGGACGTGCCAACGGACCAGCCATCCGGCCAGCCAGAGGCTGCCCCAGCGCCCCAAACCGCTGCCGACAGCACCAGCGAGCCGGCCGAGGCCAGCCCCCAGGCGGTCGCAAACCCTGCACCGGATACCAGCCCCGCCACTGGCGAGGCCGTCAGCGATCCAGCCAGCCATCGCTTCGAATGCCGCAGCTGCGGCTTTGTTTATGACCCGGGAGAAGGGGTCAAGAAGCTGGGAATTCCCCAGGACACCCCCTTCAGCGAGCTGGATCCGATCGCTTTCCGCTGCCCGGTGTGCCGCAGCCGGGTGGGGGCCTTCAAGGACATCGGCCCCCGCAACAAGCCGAGCGGCTTCGAGGAAAACCTCAACTTCGGCCTCGGCGTCAACCGGCTCACCCCGGGCCAGAAGAACGTGCTGATCTTCGGTGGCTTCGCCCTGGCGATCGCCTTCTTCCTTTCGCTCTATTCCCTGCGCTGAATCACCCTTGAACCGGACTTCCGTGCCCCGCCTGGGGCTGCCCCTCCAGCTGAGTCGTCTTGTTGGACCGTTGCTGAGCCTGATGCTGGTGCTCAGCCTCAGCTTCAGTTTGGGCGGCTGTGTCACCACCGGCCTGCCGACGGCCGCCGCCAGCCCCTGGCAGGCCGTGCCCCTGGACACCGCCTCGAACCCTTTGGATCTGGCCTTCACCAGCCCCAGCCATGGCTTTCTGGTGGGCAGCAACCGCCTGATCATGGAAACCGACGACGGCGGTGCCAGCTGGCAGAACCGCTCGCTTGATCTGCCCCCGGAGGAGAACTTCCGCCTGATCAGCATCGATTTCCGGGGCGATGAAGGCTGGATCGTCGGTCAACCCGGCCTGCTGCTGCACAGCGATGACGCCGGCCAGAGCTGGAGCCGCCTGCTGCTCGACACCAAGCTGCCCGGCGAGCCCTACCTGGTGACCGCCCTCGGGCCGAACCAGGCCGAACTGGCCACGAATGTCGGCGCCGTCTACCAGACCAGCAATGCCGGCAACAGCTGGCAGGCCCTGGTGAGCGATGCGGCTGGTGCCGTGCGCGACCTACGCCGCTCGCCAGACGGCCGCTACGTGAGCGTGAGCGGCCTCGGCAACTTCTTCGCCAGCTGGACCCCGGGCCAGGACACCTGGCAGGTGCATCAGCGGGTGAGCAGCCAGCGGCTGCAATCGATGGGCTTCCAGCCCGACGGCAACCTCTGGATGGTGGCCCGGGGCGCCCAGCTGCGCTTCAACACCGATGCCAATGACCTTGGCGCCTGGGGCAAGCCAGTGGTGCCGATCACCAATGGCTTCGGCTACCTCGACCTGGCCTGGGATCCCAGTGGTGCCCTCTGGACCGGTGGCGGCAGCGGCACCCTGCTGGTGAGCCGCGATGGCGGCAGCAGCTGGCAGCGGGATCCGGTGGGAGCCGAACAACCCACCAACTTCACCCGCATCCACTTCGACGACGGCGGCAAGGCCTTCGTACTGGGGGAACGGGGCTCGATGCTGCGCTGGGTGGGCTGAGGCCGAGCCCTCTGGCGGCGATCGCCTGGCCCGGCCCAGGCCCAACTGCATCCCTCTGTAACCAACCCCCCGGCCCACTCCCGGGGGCAGCAGGGCGACCCCTAAGATCTTCAAGCTGAACGCTTTACACCATGGCTGCCGGCTCAACAGGGGAACGTCCGTTCTTCGAAATCATCACGAGCATTCGTTATTGGGTCATCCATGCGGTGACCCTGCCTGCCATCTTCCTGGCCGGCTTCATGTTCGTTTCCACCGGCCTGGCGTATGACGCCTTTGGCACGCCCCGGCCTGATGCCTACTTCCAGGCTCAGGAAACCAAGGCTCCCGTCGTTAGCCAGCGCTACGAAGGCAAGAGCCAGCTCGACCTGCGCATGAAATAAGGCCATGACCCAGTCTTCCGCCCCCACCACGCCACGCAACTACCCGATTTTCACGGTGCGCTGGCTCTCGGTGCATGCCCTCGGCATCCCCACGGTGTTCTTCCTGGGGGCCCTGGCCGCCATGCAGTTCGTCCGCCGCTGAATCTCACGGCGGTGAGCCCACCTGTGGTGACTTCCCTGAGCTGACACCCGATCTCCCCCACCATCGGCATGCAACGCAACGACAACCCCAACAACCTCCCGGTTGAACTGAACCGCACCAGCCTTTATCTCGGCCTGCTGTTCGTGTTTGTCACGGGCGTGTTGTTTTCCAGCTACTTCTTCAACTGATCCGGAGGTTCCCGAATGAGCGGCAAGAAATCCTCTCTCCCCGACGGCCGGATCCCGGATCGTCTGCCTGATGGCCGCCCGGCCGTGGCTTGGAAGAGCCGCTGGACCGAAGGCGTCCTGCCCCTCTGGCTGGTGGCCACCGCCGGTGGTATGGCCGTGATCTTCGTGGTCGGTCTGTTTTTCTACGGTTCCTATGTGGCCGTGGGTTCGGCCTGAAATTGGCACCCTCTGAAATCGACACCCACGTCGCACCCTCACACCCCCTGGCGGGCTCGAAAGAGCCCGTTTTTTTTTGTACACAACAGCTTTGTTGACATCAACACTGCTGACCCAGCGGGCGCCAATCTCAGGCCAGCAGGCGGGCCAGCAGAGCCTCGGGGGAGAGTCGCAGATCAACGCCCTGGGGATCGCGCAGATCCTTGAGCACCACCACCCCTTCACTGGCTTCGGCCTCGCCGATCACCGCCGCCCAGCGGGCACCGCAGCGGTCGGCCCGTTTGAACTGTTTGCCGAAGGCGGCGGCCGTCAGATCCAGCTCCACCGCCAGGCCCAGGGCACGAGCACGCCGAGCCAGCGGCAGCGCCAAGGCTTCGGCCTCGCTGCCGCGGCTAATCACATACAGATCAGGCAGCGCCGCCTGGAACGCCGCCGGATCGCTGGCGGCCTGGGCCAGCAGCACCAGCCGCTCCATCCCCAGGGCCCAGCCCACCGCTGGCGTAGCCGGCCCGCCCAGCTGGCCCACCAAGCCGTCGTAGCGACCACCACCGCAGACGGTGGCCTGGGCGCCGAGTTGGCTGCTGGTGATCTCGAAGGCGGTATGGCTGTAGTAATCGAGCCCTCGCACCAGGCGGGGATTGATCACAAACGGAATCTCCAGCCGGCTCAGGGCCTGCTGCACCCGCTCGAAACGCTCGCGGCTCTCGGGCGCCAGGGCGGCCGCCAAGGTGGGAGCCCCAGCCAGCAGGGCCTGGGTGTGGGGGTTCTTGGAATCAAGAATGCGCAGGGGGTTGGTGCTGAGGCGCTGCTGGGAGTCGGGATCCAGCTGCTGGCGATGCCCTTCCAGCCACTGCACCAGCTCGCCGCGGTAGCGCAGGCGATCGTCTGAACTTCCCAGGGAGTTGAGCTCCAGGGCCAGGCCGCCCAGGCCCAGCTCCGCCAGCAGATCCCAGGCAATGGCGATCGCCTCGGCATCGCTGCGCGGATCGGCGAAGCCGAGAAACTCCAGACCGATCTGATGGAACTGGCGCTGGCGGCCGGCCTGGGGCCGCTCGTAGCGGAACATCGGTCCGCCGTACCAGAGCCGCTGCGGCCCCTGGGCCAGCAGGCCGTGCTGAATCACGGCGCGCACCACCGAAGCGGTGCCCTCCGGCCGCAGGGTGCAGCTGCGCTCGCCACGATCGAGAAAGGTGTACATCTCCTTACCCACCACATCGGTGGCCTCGCCGATGCCACGGGCGAACAGCTCGGTGACCTCCAGCAGCGGTGTGCGGATCTCGGCGATGCCGGCCCGGCGGAACTGGTCGCGGGCCACGGCCTCGACCCGCTGCCAGAACGGGGTCTGGGCTGGCAGCAGATCTACCGTGCCGCGCAGGCTCTGGAGCGGTTCCAAGGGGGCAGTCCAGGCATGGGAGAGGGCCAGTTTGCCCTGGGGAGGGGCCCGACTCCAGGCTCAGACCCCGTAGTGACGGCGATACCAGGCACTGAAGCGCTCAACGCCGACCTCGATCGCGGTGGTGGGCCGGAAGCCCACCCAGGCTTCCAGGGCGCTGGTGTCGGCGGCGGTGGCCGGCACATCGCCGGGCTGCATCGGCTGCAGATCGCGGATCGCCTCGCGGCCGAGGGCCTGCTCCAACACCTCGATGAAGCGCAGCAACTCAATCGGCTGGCTGTTGCCGATGTTGAACAGCCGGTGCGGCACCGCGGCGGTGGCCGGATCGGGTTGCAGCGGATCGAATTGGGGGTCGGCCGTGGCCGGCTTGTCGAGGCAGCGCACAACGCCTTCGACGATGTCGTCGATGTAGGTGAAATCTCGCTGCATCCGGCCCTGGTTGAACACCTGGATCGGCTCGCCCGCCAGGATCGCGCGGGCGAACAGCATCGGCGCCATGTCGGGCCGGCCCCAGGGGCCATACACGGTGAAGAAGCGCAGACCGGTGGCCGGCAGGCCGTAGAGATGGCTATAGGTGTGGGCCATCAATTCGTTGGCCTTTTTGGTGGCCGCATACAGGCTCACCGGGTGATTCACCGCATGCTGCTCGGAGAACGGCATCTGCCGGTTACCGCCATACACCGAGCTGCTGGAGGCATAGACCAGATGCTCCACCGCTTGCTGACGGCAGCCCTCGAGGATGTGACCGAAGCCCACCAGATTGCTCTGGATGTAAACGGCGGGATTCTCAATCGAGTGGCGCACCCCCGCCTGGGCGGCGAGGTGGATCACCCGTGCCGGACGCTCGGAGGCGAACAAGGTCGCCATCGCCTCGCCGTCGGCGAGATCCAGCTGCTGAAAGCTGAATTCGCCCTGCAGGGTCTGGGCCAGCACCTGCAGCCGCTCCAGCCGGGCCCGCTTGAGAGCCGGGTTGTAGTAGCTGTTGAGGTTGTCGAGACCGATCAGCCGCTCACCCCTGGCCAGCAGCCGCTCCGCCACGGCGGCGCCGATGAAGCCAGCCACACCGGTGACCAGAATGGGGCGGCTCATCAGTCCTGCACCAGACGCTGGCGGAAATAGGCGATGGTGGGCTCCAGGCCCTGCTCCAGATTCACGCTCGGCTGCCAGTCGAGCTCCTGGCGAGCCAGATCGATCACGGGCTGGCGCTGCAGCGGATCATCCTGGGGCAGGGGCAGGCTGACCAATTCCAGAGAGGGATTGATGCGATCGCGCACCAACTCGGCCAGTTGCCGGATCGTGAACTCGCCGGGATTGCCGATGTTGATCGGGCCGGTATGCGCGCCATTCATCAGCCGGATCATGCCCTCAATCAGATCATCCACATAGCAAAACGAGCGGGTCTGACTGCCATCGCCATAGAGCGTAAGCGGCTGGCCCCGTAGAGCCTGAACGATGAAGTTGCTCACCACCCGGCCATCGTCCGGCAACATGCGCGGGCCGTAGGTGTTGAAAATACGCATCACCCGGATTTCGGTGCCGTGCATGCGCTTGTAATCGAAACACAGGGTTTCAGCGATGCGCTTGCCCTCGTCGTAGCAGGAGCGGATGCCGATGGTGTTCACACAACCGCGGTAGCTCTCGGGCTGGGGATGAACCTCCGGATCGCCGTACACCTCGCTGGTGGAGGCCAACAGCAGCCGCGCTCCCACGCGCCGCGCCAGGCCGAGCATGTTGTAGGTGCCCAGAAAGCTGGTCTTGGCGGTTTTGATCGGATTGAACTGATAGTGCACCGGCGAGGCCGGACAGGCCAGATGCCAGATGCGATCGACCTCCAGCCGGATCGGATCGGTGACGTCGTGGCGGATCAACTCGAAACTGGGATGGCCGATCCAGTGGCGGATGTTGTCCTTGCGACCGGTGTAGTAGTTATCGAGGCAGATCACCTCCTCACCGGCCTGCATCAGCCGATCGATCAGGTGGGAGCCGAGAAAGCCGGCTCCCCCGGTGATCAGGTTGCGCTTCGCCATCTCAGCCCTCTCCCACTCGCCAGACCGTAAGGCCGGCGGCGCGGGCAGCCTCGGCATCGGCGATCGCCCGGGCATCAAACAGCCAGGCCGGCCGGCGCATCAGCGCGGCGATGGCGGCCCAGTCGAGTTGGCGGTAGGCGCCCCATTCGGTGAGGATCAGCACGGCATCGGCACCGCGGGCCGCCTCCAGCGCTGAGCCGGCCGACAGCCAGCCCCCTTCATCGCCGCGGGCGGAGCCAACCCCGCCCTCCAGTGGCGCCTGCTCCAGATCCAGGGCGATCTGGGCCGGCTCCACCTTGGCATCGACAATCGCCAATTGGGCCCCCTCCTCGATCAGATCGCGGCAGATGCGGATCGCCGGCGATTCACGGGTGTCGTTGGTGTCGGCCTTGAAGGCAAAACCGAGCACCGCCAGGCGCTTGCCGGTGACGGTGCCGAACAGGCTCTGCACCACCTTGCGAGCAATGCGGTGCTGCTGCCAGCTGTTGAGGCTCACCACCTGCTCCCAGTAGCTGGCCACAGCTTCGAGTCCGTAGTGGCGGCAGAGATACACCAGGTTGAGAATGTCCTTCTGGAAACAACTGCCACCAAAGCCCGGCCCCGCCTGCAGAAAGCTGGAACCGAGGCGTGAGTCGCTGCCGATCGCCCGCGCCACCTCACGCACGTCGGCGCCGGTGGCCTCGCAGAGGGCGGCGATGCTGTTGATCGAGGAAATGCGCTGGGCCAGAAAGGCATTAGCCGTGAGCTTGGACAGTTCGCTGCTCCAGAGATTGGTGCGCAGGATGCGCTCCTCAGGCACCCATTGGCCATAAATGCTCACCAGCGCCTCGATTGCCGCTTCGTCCTCACCGCCGATCAGCACCCGATCGGGATCCTCCAGATCGCCGATGGCGGTGCCCTCTGCCAGGAACTCGGGATTGGACAGCACCGCGAAGGTCTTGCCGCCATGGGCATCCCCCTGGGCTGCGGCCAGGATCGCCTTCACCGCCTCGGCCGTGCGCACCGGCAGGGTGCTCTTCTCGACCACGATCGTGTGGCCCCGGGCGGCGGCGGCCACCTGGCGCGCCGAGGCCTCGATCCAGCGCAGATCGCTGGCCTGGCCGGCGCCGACCCCCCGGGTTTTGGTGGGGGTGTTCACCGACAGGAACACCAGGTCGGCGGCAGCGATGGCCGCATCCACCTCGGTGCTGAAATGCAGGTTGCGGCCCCGGGCCCGGCCCACCACCGCATCAAGGCCCGGCTCGTAAATCGGCAGACGACTCAGGTCATCGTCATTCCAGGCAGCGATGCGCTCGGCATTGAGATCAACCACCGTGACCTGAATCTGGGGGCAGCGATCGGCGATCACCGCCATCGTGGGCCCCCCCACATAGCCCGCTCCGATACAACAGACCGCACGGATCGGGGGCCTGGTCGGGTTCATGGAAGTTCCAAGATTGGAGGGAGCTTAACGCCAGCCCATCAGCGGCTCTCCTTCCCATTCCAGCTCGACGTTCCTTAATCTCAGCCTGAAGCTCGAAGCAGCCTGAGCCTTGGCCAACCTGCTGATCACCGGGGGGGCTGGCTTCATCGGCAGCCACACCTGCCTCGCCCTGCTCCAGGCGGGTCACCGCTTGGTGGTGCTGGACAATTTCAGCAACAGCCAGCCCGAAGCCCTGCGGCGGGTGGCCGAGCTGGCCGCACTCGAGCCGCTGACGACCAGGGGATACGCCTGCTGGGCCACAGCAGATCAGAGGCTGATCGTGCACCAAGGTGATGTACGAGCGCGGCAAGATCTCGATCCGTTGTTCGCCACCGCGCGGATCGATGGCGTGCTGCATTTCGCCGGCCTCAAGGCCGTGGCCGATTCGATCGCCCAGCCGCTGCAGTACTGGGACGTGAACGTGACTGGCAGTGTCTGCCTGCTCCAGGCGATGGCGGCCGGGGGCTGCCGCACCCTGGTGTTCAGCAGCAGTGCCACCCTCTACGGCCATCCCGAGCGCGTCCCGATCCCGGAAGAGGCCCCGATTCGGCCCATCAATCCCTACGGCCAGACCAAGGCGGCCGTGGAACAGCTGCTGGTCGATGTGGCGGCCAGCCACCCGGACTGGCGCATCGCCCGACTGCGCTACTTCAACCCGGTCGCAGCCCACCCCAGCGGCCACATCGGCGAAGATCCCCACGGCATCCCCTCCAACATCTTTCCGCTGATCAGCCAGGTGGCGATGGGCCGACGTCCCGTGCTGGAAGTGTTCGGCAACGACTGGCCGAGCGCCGATGGCACCGGGGTGCGCGATTACATCCATGTGATGGATCTGGCCGAAGGCCACGGGGCGGCCCTGGCCCTGCTGCTGGCGGAAGCGCCCCAACTGCTCACCCTCAACCTCGGCAGTGGCCAGGGCCATTCGGTGCTGGAACTGGTAAGAGCCTTCGCCGCCGCCAGCGGCCAGCCGATCCCGATCCACTTCAGCGCCCGGCGCCCCGGGGATTCAGCGGTGAGCATCGCCGATCCGGGCGCCGCCGCGCGGCGCATGGGCTGGCGTACCCGCCGCAGCCTGGGACAGATCTGCCGCGACGGCTGGGCCTGGCAGCAGGCCAATCCCCAGGGCTACAGCGCCTGAATCAGGCTCAGGGGCGAGGCGGGGCCAGGCGGCGAAACACCTGCACCTCACCGCTGCGCAAGCCCAGCTGCTCACCGATGGGTTGCCAGACAGCGTCATCGCCGGCGAGACAAGCCCGCAGGGAGGCCTCGCTGTTCGGCCCGCTGCGATCGCTGCGCATCCAGACCACCAGATCATGGGGAGCTGCCGTGAGCTGACGACAGACCTCGGCCGTGCCGATGGGCAGGCCGAGGCTGCGCGTGGCCCAGCTGGCTGACAGATTCTGTTGGTCGAGACTCCAGTGGGGGCCGATCCCAACGCCGCTGGAGCGGAGGGCCAGCTCACGCAACAGGGCGGTGTCCTGGGGGGCCTGCAAGGAGCGCCGGGCAGGGTGTTCGGCGGCGATGTAAGCGCGCACGGCAGCGCGATCGTGCTCCAGCGCCAGCAGGGGCGGCTTGGGCCCACGCGGCGGGTGAAGCACCGCGGCGAACAAGACGTTGTTGCAAAGAATCAACGACAGCAGCACGATCGTGACCCCAGCGATGCCCCGCAGCCGGCGCTGGGGACTGCGTTCCAGGGCGGCCAGGCCGGCACTGATGAGCAGCACCAAGGGCAGCACCAGCAGCTGCAATGCGTTGCGACCGGGCTCGCCGCGCTGCAGCGCCAGCAGCACATCAAGGCTGAAAATCACCGCCAGCGCCGGCAGCAACCGCCCCCGACCACCCAGGCGGCGGCGGGTACGGCTGGGAAGCTGCCGCAGCAGCGCCAGGAGTGGCAGCAGGAGCGGCACCAGACCAAACAGCCAGAGCGGCAGACCGGCCACGCGCAGGCTCAGCAGCTCCGCCAACCGTTGCAAAAAAGGAACGCCCGGCGGATCGCCACGGCTGGCCAGCTCAAGGGGCAACTGCACCGCCCCAGCCCAGACCTGGGCCAGGCCGCCGGGCTGGCCCAGGTAAGGCAGCAGCAGCAGCAGGGCGGCGCTGCCGCCGCCAAGGATCGGCCACAGCCAGAAGCAGGGGCGGCGCAGCTCCAACAGCAGCGCCAGCAGCACGGCCGTCAGCAGCAGCGGCGGGAGCAGCAGCGGCAGGGCATTGACGATCAGCAGCAGCACCGCCCCGGCCAGAGCCAAGCAGACGTTGGCGGCAGCGGCAGACCCCGGGGCCAGCCGTCCAGAGGCGATCGAGCCGGCGGGCCTCCCAGCGCCGCGCATCCACACGGGACGGATCCACACGGCCCGGAGCGACCCAACCCGGAGCGACCCAGCCCGGATCCCCAGGAACAGCACCAGCACCAGCAACGTGTCGACGATGGAGGGCAGCAACCCCGAAGAACCGAGCGGAAACAGCTGCACAAACACGACGTAGAGCAGGGCCGCAAACGGCGGCACCAGGGACTGCCGCCGCAAGGCCAACAACCCCAGCGCCCCCAGCTGACACAGGCTCGACCACAACAGACCACCACCCAGCAGACTCAGGGCCAGCAGCAGCAGCCGGTGGGGGCGCAGTGGGCCCAGCCACGGGCCCCACCAGGACTCCAGCCAAGCGGACGGTGCATAGAGGTACTGGGCGACAACGGGAGTGCCGTTGAGGAAGTCGCGGTAGGTGAGGGCACCGACCAGGCGCCGTTGCCCCGCATAGAGCAACTGATCCAGGTCAGAGTCGTAACTGCCAACCAGGGACGACTGACGCCAGGCCTGGAGCACCAGACCCACCAGCACCAGACACCAGAGGCCCTGCAACAGGCGCCGCAGCGGTGGCTGAGGCCACGCCAGCGGATCAGACGGTTCAGGCTGGCAAGGATCCGGCTGGGAGGCCCCGGATCCGGCGGGGGCCTGACCAGACCAGACAGCTCTCCTCAGCAGCCAGGGGTCTGGGTTCAGGGACAGGGGGCTTGGAATCGGGGAGCCAACGATACCGAGGACGTACAGCTGATCATCCCGGCCGCGGCGATCCGATGGCCTCAAGGCCCAACAGCGGCTCAGATCTGGGGAAGAGCCGCCCGCAGGCGCTCACGGAAATCGCCCTTGGCCATGCCGCCCTTCACCTCCCCGTGAATCTCAAAATCCGCCTCCAACTTGCTCACCACCAGATAGGTGGGCCAGCCCATACCCTCCTTGCCGGGGTACTGGGCCAGCAACACCCGCCGGTAACGGCGATAGACCTCGGTGTCCTGCAGCATCACGCTGATGAAAGCCAGGCCGAGCTCTTCGGCCACCTTGGCGTCGTAGTTGCTCATGCGATGGCAGGTGCCGCACTCCTCGGAGCTGAACTTCAGGACGGTGAGGCTGGCCATGGCTTCAGCAGAGGCGGGCGGCGGGATCGTAGGCAAACGGCAGCGAATATGCAGCGGCTACCAAGGCTGACAATCCCCCCGGCAGCCTTCAGATCCGTTCCTGATCGAGTCGCTCGGCCCGCAGCTGTCGCAGCCGTTCGCCCAGGGCTGGCCCGGCCACCATCCCGGCCGCGAGCAGATCACTGGCGCTGAGTTCGGCGCGCAGCTGGCGCCAGCGCCTCCACCAGCGCCACAACGGCCGCCAGAAAGGGCGCCACAGCGGCCGCCCCGCCGCTCCCAGCCCGGCCGCCAGGGCCAGGGCCACCGCCTCCGCATCCAGCCCCGGCGCCTCCAGCAGGGCACACCAGCGCGACGGCGACCAGGCGACCATCGCCGCCACACCGTGCGCCGCCGCCGCCGCCGCCAGCCGTCGGTTCAGCTCCAGCCACTGGGCCAGCAGACGATGCTGACGATGGGGCAGCTGCAGGCGCTCGGCCAGCAGCAGCGGCTCCGCCGCCGCCGCCAGCAGGGCCGGCAACAGGGGCAGCTCCAGCCGTTCGGCCCAGCGCAGACGCCGCAGCCAGCGGCGATCGTGCTGCAACGCCTCATCCAGCAGCGGCAAGGCCCCCCAGCGCTGCAGAGCCGCCAGGGCCAGGGGCCAGGCCTCCCGCTCCAGCAGCAGCTCCAGCTCCATGCGCAGCCGGGTGCCCAGGGCCGAAGGGGCCCGCTGCGGGCCATCGCCTGGATGCCAGCGCCAGGGCCAGATCGCCAGGGTGTGCTGCAGCTGCTCCAGGCTCTCGGGCGCCAGCTCAAAACCCAGCCGCGCCGCGTAGCGGGCAGCACGAATGATGCGGGTGGGATCGTCGCGCAGGCTGGCGTCATGCAGCAGCCGCAGCTGCCGACGGGCCAGGTCCAGCTGGCCGCCGTGGGGATCGAGCAGTCCGGGGAGCGGTGTGTCCTGGGCCGAACCCAGCGGTGTCTCGGCCGGCTGGCTCAGCAGCACGGCCATGGCATTGATGCTGAAGTCACGCCGGGCCAGGTCGTCGTCGAGGCCGCCGAAACGCACCACCGGGTTCTCGCCGGCTTCGGGATAGATCTCACGACGGGCACTGGCCACATCCAGCAGCAGCGGCCCATCCGGCAGATCCAGTTCCAGTTCCACCGTGCCGTAGGCGCCGTGCTCCTGGTAGGTGAGCAGCTTCTCGGGGCCCATCAGCTCGCGCAGGCGGCGGGCCAGCCGGTGGGCAGGCGCGAGGCCCGTGTCCGCATCCGGGCCCGCCTGCACCGGAACCGCGACCAGGGCAGCGGCGGACTCGACAACCAGATCGAGATCCGGTACCCCCAGCCAGGGGTCCTGATGCACCCGGTGCAACAGCAGATCGCGCACCGCCCCACCCACCAGCGCCAGTCGATCCGCGGCGGCGGCCCGCACCAACTGGGCCCTGAACGCCGGCGGCAGGCCTGGCAACTCGAGCGCCGACGGGGAAATCACGGGGCCTGGCCGGAGAGAATGGCCGCATCATCCCGGAGCTGCTCCTTGTCTGCCCTCACCCGCTGTCTGATCGAGGAGGCGGCCGCGATCGCGGCCAGCGCCCAGCGACTGGATGCGGCCCAGGTGGAAGCCGCCCTCGATCGGCTGGAGGCCTGCGCTGACGCCAGGGCCAAGTTGGTGATCACCGGGGTGGGCAAGAGCGGCATCGTGGCGCGCAAGATCGCCGCCACCTTCTCCTCGATCGGCCTGATGGCCCTTTATCTCAATCCCCTCGATGCCCTGCACGGCGATCTGGGCGTGGTGGCGCCAGAGGATGTGGCCCTGCTGCTGTCCAACAGCGGCGAAACCCAGGAGCTGCTGGAAATCCTGCCCCACCTCAAGCGGCGTGGCACCGCCCGCATCGCCCTGGTGGGCCGGGTGGACTCGACGCTGGCCCGGGGCTGCGACGTGGTGCTCGACGGCTCGGTGGACCGGGAGATCTGCCCCCTGAACCTGGCCCCCACCGCCAGCACTGCCGTGGCGATGGCGATCGGCGACGCCCTGGCGGCCGTGTGGATGGAGCGCCGCGGCATCTCCCCCCAGGATTTCGCCATCAACCATCCGGCCGGCTCCCTCGGCAAACAACTCACCCTCACCGCCGCCGACCTGATGGTGCCGGTGGCCCGGCTGACGCCGCTGCTGGCCGAAACGCCTCTACCCGAGGTGATCGCCCATCTCACCGCCGATGGGGTTGGCGCCTGCTGGGTGGCCCAACCGGAGGCCGGCGATCGCATCTGGGGCCTGATCACCGACGGCGATCTGCGCCGCGCCCTGCAGCAACACGGCGCCCAGAACTGGAGCCAGCTGACAGCCGTCGACCTGATGACCGCCGATCCGATCACCGTGGACGAAGACACCCTGGCGATCAGCGCCCTGGAACAGATGGAGCGCAATCGCCGCAAGGCGATCGCCGTGCTGCCCGTCACCTCGGCCGACCAGCGGATGCTGGGTTTGCTGCGCCTGCATGACCTGGTGCAGGCCGGCCTCACCAGCGCCTAGTCGGGCTGGGCCGCCGCCAATGCCCGAGCCTGCTCCAGCTGTTCGGCGGTGTCCACCGACAGCGACTCGCCCTGCACCGCAAAGGTGCCGATCTCGATTCCCGCCTCCAGCAGCCGCAGCTGCTCCAGTTTTTCGAACTCCTCCAGCGGCGAGGGCGGCAGGTCGTTCCAGCGGGCCAGCACATCGGCCCGATAGCCGTAGATGCCCACATGGCCCCAGTAGGGCGCATGGGCCGGCCACTCGGCTGGATCGACACCCCGCACATGGGGAATCGCCGAGCGCGAAAAGTAGAGAGCACGGCCATCGGCAGCCACCAACGTCTTGACGACATTGGGGTTGTGCACCTTGTCAGCCCCCATGCGGTACACGGGCGTCAGCACCTCGGCCGCCGGCCCCAGCCGTTCGAATGCCGCCGCCATGGCGTCGATCACAGCGGCGTCGATGAACGGCTGATCGCCCTGCACATTGAGGATCACCGTCTGCTCGGCCGTCGTCCCGGCCAGCTCCACCAGCAGCTCCACCACCGACGCGATCCGCTCACTGCCGGAACCACAGGCCGGGCTGGTGGCGATCGCCGGGAAACCCCAGCGGCCCGCGGCCTGGATCAGCGCCTCGCTGTCGGTGCAGAGCACCACCGCCTCGGGAGCCTGGGCCTGGCGGCAACGCTCCAGCACCCGCTGCAGCATCGGCCGGCCGCCGATATCGGCCATCACCTTGCCGGGCAACCTCGACGACTCCAGCCGGGCCGGCACCGCCACCACGTAGCGCATCGAGGGATCCCCTGATCAGCGCTGGAGCCTACGGCTGCCAGTCGGCGCTGGCCTGACGGGCCCGGCGCACCAGCTGCAGCACCGAATCCGCATCCGCCTCCGGGCGCTCACCAGCGCTCACCGCCCGGTAGAGATCAGCCACGCGCCAGCTCTCGGTGGCCGGATCGGAGCCATGGCGGGGGATCAGGTGCAGATGGAAATGGCGCGCCCCCTCGCCGAAGGCCACCGCATAGACCCGTTGACAGCCGCTCAACTCCCGCACCAAAGCAGAGCAGCGCTGCAGCATCGGCCCGAGGGCGGCACTTTCATGGGCATCGAAATCGGCCGGGCCACCCACATGCCGCAGGCTGTCGAGAATCAGCCAGCCCACCAGCGGCGCCGGCAGCGGATGGTGGCGCAGCAGCCAGGGGCCGAAGCGACCGATCGCCAGGTCGCCGGCCCCAGCGGCGCTGGCGCGCACAGGCTGGGTGAAGCCGGTGGCGGCCAGGGCCCCATGAACCTGGCAGACGCCACAGGTGGGAAGGTCGTTCATGCTGCGAAACTCGGGCCAGAGGAACGCCGCGCCCATCGCCACTTTCCCGCACTCCGCCCCCGCCGCCGCGAGCGAGCGGATCGCCGTGGTGACGGTGGCCTACGGCAGTGCGGCAGTGCTGCCAGCCCTGGCCAGGGATCTGGCCGCCCAGTCCAGCCCAGCCGAGGCCTGGTGGGTGGTGGACAACAGCCCGCAATCGGCCCCCCTGGATCCCGATCTGCTGACAACCGCCGCCGCCAGCGGGCTGAGCATCCGGCTGATCCGCGGTGCTGAAGGCGCTGGTTTCGCCGCCGGCTGCAACCGGGCCCTCGATCTCCTGGCTGCAGAGCACTGGGACGGCTGGGTGTGGCTGCTCAATCCCGACACCGGCCTGCCGCAAGGGGACGAACTGGCCAGTCTGCGGCGCCAGCTGAAGCACCTACCGGCCCAGGCTCTGGTGGGCACCGCCGTCGCCGATGGCACCGGTGGCTATGAAGCCAATGGTGGCTGGTTCAGCGCCGGCCTCTCCTTCCGCGGCCGGCGCCTGGATCCCCGCGCGGCGATCCAGGACGAGAGGGCGGCCCCCCTGGCGCTCGACTGGCTGAGCGGCTGCAGCCTGGCGCTGCGGCCGGCGGCCCAGCCCATCGCCGCCCGCTTCGACGAACGCTTTCCTCTCTATTACGAGGACATGGATTTCTGCCGGCGCCTCGCTTCCGAGGGGGCGCCGGTGTTGTGGCTGCGGCAGCCGCTGATCGTGCATCGCAAGGGCAGCGGCAGCGTGGCCCCGGGGCCGCGGCGGCTGCAGCTCTCCACCCTGAGCTATCTGCGCTTCCTGCGCCGCTACAGCCCCGGCTGGGTGGTGGCACTGCGCAGCCTGCGCCTGCTGCTGCTCAGCCTGCTGCGCCTGCCACTGCGGCCGCAGTGCAGCCTGGCCGTGTTGCAGGCGATGCTCACCGTGTTGCGGGAGCCCGCCTGAGCCCATGCCCTGCCCTGCCCGCTCCAACTGCCCGACACCCCTCGCCCTGTTCAACGGCAGCTACCTGAGCCGTAAACCCACCGGCATCGGGGTGGTGGCCCGCGATCTGGTGGCCGCCCTGGATCCGGCCCTCGTGCCCCTGCTCGATCCCCTGGCGGGCGACCGTCCCGGCAGCCTGCCGATCCCCACCAATCTGTCGCCGGAGCATGGCCGCCGCGGCCATCTGCAACGGCTGCGCTGGACCCAGAACCAACTGCCCAGGCTGCTGCGTGCCAGCGGCGCTCCCCTGCTGCTCTCGCCGCTGCCGGAGGCACCGCTGCTGCGGGGGGTGCGCTCGGTGGTGCTGGTTCACGACCTGCTGCCCCTGCGCTACCCCCAGCTCACCCCCCTGCTGGCCTACCACCTGGCCTATGTGCCATTGGTGCTGCACCGGGCCGTGAAGGTGCTGTGCAACTCCGAAGCCACCGCCCGGGAGGTGCATGGCCGGCTGGGGGTGCCGGCGCGGCGGCTGGTGCCGATCCGGCTGGGCTTTGATCCCGGCCGGCTGCGGCCGCTCGGCCTGGAGCGCCAGCCGTTTGTGCTGGTGCTGGGTCGCCACGATCCCCACAAGAACCTGGCCCGGGTGCTGCGGGCCTTCGCCGCCGCGGATGATCCGGGCCGGGAGCTGCGGCTGAAACTGGTGGGCCCTCCCGACGCTCGCTACACGCCGCCCCTGCAACGCCTGGCGGCCGAGCTCGGCATCAGCGAACGCTGCGACTGGATCGCCTGGGTGAGTGACCAGGAGCGGCTGCAGCTGCTGAACCGCTGCCGCGCCCTGGTGCTGGTGAGCCTGTGGGAGGGCTTCGGCCTGCCGGCCCTGGAGGCGATGGCCTGCGGCGCACCGGTGATCGCCGCCCGCGCCGGTGCCCTGCCGGAGGTGGTGGGCGAGGCGGCCCTGCTGGTGGATCCGCGCGACCCGGCGGCGATCGCCGATGCGATCAGCCGCATCGACCGAGACCCATCCCTGGCCCGCTCGCTGGCGGCGGCAGGGCCAGCGCGAGCGGCCCGCTTTCAGTGGGACGCCAGCGCCCAGCAGGTGCTGCAGGTGCTGCAGGACTGCGGCTGAAATTGGCCGGAGCGCTCAGATCAGGGTGAGGCGCTGATGCTGATCCGCATCGATCAGCCCACGGCGTCGAGCTCGATCGAGAAACGCAAAATCGCGGCGGTACAGACGGCGAGCCCGGGCCCGCAGTTCGTCATTGAAAAAACCCGAATAGGCAGGAGAATCACCTGCGGCCAGGAGCGTAGACAGGTACTCGTGGCCATAAGACCACAACGGCGCCGTACCGGCTGAATTGACAGCCGTGACGCCATCGCCAACCGCTTCGGCCAGCTCTTGACCACGAACCTCCAAGGTCCTGTTGCCACGCACACGGAAGGGCATGGCCACATCCGTTCCAAAAAAGCTGTTGACAAAACTACCTAGCGGCTCAAGCTCTTCAGAGTTGAAAACCTTGTCGAAACGGCGCCAACGATAGCGGGACATCTGCGACTTGAAATGAACTTTGTCAACACAGCGAAAGCCATGGCGAGTCAACTCATCCACGAACTCAGCAAACGTATCGAGACGGGCAGCCGGGCAGAGCTTCAGCGAAGCTTCACGGTATTTCGAATGTTCTACATACTTATTGAGGTAACCACTGACAAGGCGCCGATAGGGATTGCGAAAAACAATCACACTCGCCCTGATTGGACAGCTCACCGACTTGGTCTTCGCCACTTCCCAGGCGAAATCGGACACGCTGCGGCAGGACGCCTTTGGAGAGGCGCATATCACCATCGAGTCGATCAGGCTGACAAGGGCCCTCGGCGCCATGATATTCCAGAAAGAGTGAGAGTTTATTCTATCACTCAATTAGCCCACTCGATCTCATAGCTTCTACTGCATCAATCTCGACGACCATGAATTACCGGAAAGCCCCGCTCGCAAGACCGAGGACAGCAGATCAAGCCCGGGCAAACCCTATGGACTTGACCTCCACGACCGAAGATCTGACGTAATCATGGTGGCAACGCACCTGAGCCATGGCGCAGAAGCACTTACGGCGCCGGCGCGACTGGGATTGGAACTCTCACTCGGCCCAGAATTTACAGACTCAGGCCAAGCCAACGAGGGCTCAAAATGTTTGATTTCGACCATCGCAATCCCAGGCCTTGAGATAGGTTTCCGCCTCCATTCTGTAGTGGGCACTCACGGAAGCACGTGTATTTCCCGCCCTCAGCTCCCGCAGCTTCGCCTGCACAGCCAAGCGATACCCAACCATCAAAATCGTGAGATAAACACCTCGCCAACCAAATCTGTAGCCACCGCCGAAAGCGTAGCGCCGCAGCGCCTCACGACATGCGATCGCCATGGCATAAGGCAGCCAGGCAGCCTTGCCCTGGAGATCGGCCTGGACGGCCTCGATCGTAGTGTAACGATTAAGCTTTTCAATAAATTGGGCTACATCAATATAGTTAAAATGAATGATAGCGCCATGCTCGCGGCAATTCAGCCTTCGCTCTCTCGCCCCGGAAGCCACATGAAAAAATCGATGGATATCGGCCGTCACCACAACGGCATCCCGCCTGAATAATCGCATCTGGGCGTCTTCATCAGCACCCCAGCCCAGGCCATTGATCGGCTCTCCCAGGAGATAATTAAGGCGTGGGATCCAGCAGACATCAGTCGCGTCATCTGCCACGACTTGCGCCAGAACCCTCGCCAGAGGAAGCGGGATCAGCTCATCAGCATCCAGCACCAGGATCCACTCATGTCGAGCCTGAGCGATCGCAAAAGCCCTGGCCGGATCAGCGAAGCCCAGGCGCTCGTGAAGGCAAACGCGCGCACCAAAGCGCCGGGCGACAGCAACGGTTTCATCGTCGCTGTGCATATCGCAAACCAGGATGTCGTCGGCCCAGGCGCGAACCGAACGCAGGGCCTGCGGCAGATTGCACTCCTCATTGAGGGTATGAATCACGACCGTGAGCGGAACGCGGTTGATCACGATTCGATCCTGGCTGCCAACGATTCCGCCTCCATACCCGTGGCCGGTTGAACAACCGTATGGCTGCCAGTCGCGCCCATCTCCTGCGACCCCGCAGCCTCCTCCAGAACCGTGGCCGAACGGCGGGCGCAGAGAACTCGCACCATGGATCGGAAATGGTCGTCAACCGTCGCCGGCAAGCCTACCCACAGCGGCCATGCCGCATCGCGACGGGTCAGGCCGATGATCAGCGTGAAACTTTCGCCAATCGCCACCGGATTCGGGAAACCCTGAATCAGCCCCTCGGCTGAACATCCCGGAAAACGCTCCAGGTCCACCTCTCCATGCCAACGCCGCTTGCCTGGGTAAGGATGGCTGAGCAACAGCAGGGGTCGGGGGCTGGCGCCAGGCTGGCGCCACAACAGCTCGACCCCAGGCGAATCAATCAGCAACCCAGCTGCCGCCAAGTCTGGCGGCAGCTGGGTTGCGGCAACGGGAAACGGTCCCAGCTCACGACAGGCGAAATGGCGGCACCAGGGAGCCCGAAAGGCCACCGCGTCGGAGAACAGATAGATCGGGGTACCTGGCGAGAACTGCTCGGGCCGCAGCGCCCTGGGCTGGTCGCGGTACTGGTCCAGGCCATCATCGAGCAGCAGGATCTGGGGAACTCGCGCCAGAATCGCCGCCAGCAACCGTCCCCCCTCCCGGCGATGGGGGATATAGATCCGGCGCACCAGGCCCAGCCAGCACAGCAGCAACAACAGCAGCAACGTGAGCGGGCCGGCGGGCAGCCAGCCGAGCCCACGACCCCAGACCCAGGCGGGCCGGGAGCCAGCCTCCAGCCGTGTCGGCTCGTAGAACGCGATCGCCCAATCACGCGACTGCTCCTGCAGCCTCTGAACCGTGGCCGCGGCCAGATTCACCGCATTGAAACAGAAATACACATCCAGCGCCGGGCCAAGACGACGCAGCCGCCCCGCCATCCTCATCGCCGACGACCGGGCGAGATTGCAGCCTGCAGCGCCTGCATCCGCCCCCTAGAGAGGGACAACAGACCTACCGGAAGGTGCATCAATCGCCGGCCGCTATGCCACCAGAGGCGATGCCACCAACGCACCTCCCAGCGCCCCCGATGGGACGGAGGCACCAACTTCAGGGGCAACTCGGCGAGGAACACCTCTGGTATCGCCAGGAAGCAGCCCCAGAAGGACATCCGCCGGACGTGGTCAATCTCATCGGCCACCTCCGCCGACAGCTGGGGAAGCGAAGCCGCTTCCACCTGCCACACCCCCGAAGAGAGCTCCCGATACTCGGAACCTGCCACCCGGCCACTCCAGGGGCAGTGCGCCGCCAGCAACCGATTGCTCAGTCGCGAAGCCCGCATCGCCGCCAGCGCCCTGGATGCCTCCAGGGCATTGAGGCGGCCCAAGCAGCCCTGGCCCGCCCGCTCCGCATCGGAGTGGGCAATCACACCGATCCACGCGGCGGGAAGCGTCGCCGCCCCCTGGCCCGTCTGCAGCGCCAGCCGGGCCTGCAGATCTTTGTCGTCGAAGCCGTAGCCGATCAGGTGTTCATTGAACCCCCCCACCGCTGCAAACAACTGGCGCGACATCAGAAACTGGCCCTTGCGCCCCTCGGGGCCGCAACCAAACGCATACCCAGGGGCCTCAGCAGCCCCCTCAGTCACCCTCTCCGACGACGGCGGCGGCGGCGGCGGCAGGCCCCACACCTCGTCAACCCAGTCGCGGCCGCCCCCGCCTGGCTTGGGCCAGGCCTCGGTTGGCCAGGCCTTTGTTCGCCAGGCCTCCGTTGGCCAGGTATCGGCATCCAGCTTGAGGATCCAATCCCCCGCCGCACGGGATACCGCGAAGTTGTACGCCCGGCACAGGTTCCAGCGGGCCTCCCCTTCCACCCGCAACAGCCGCAGCCGTGGGTCTGCCGGCAGCTCCTGGCGCCGCAGGGGCTGGCGGCTGCTCCAATCAACGATCAGGTGTTCCCCATGGTTGGGCCAGGCCGCCACCTGCGGGGCCGTGGCCAGCAGGTGCTGCCGCCGGTTCATGCACACCGTCACGATCGACAGACTCATGAACCCAGTGGCGTGCGGTCCTGAACCAGCCGGTCGCCAAACCAGCCCCGCAGGGCCAGAAGCCCCTGGCGCCCCAGCACCAGGGCCCACACCGGCAACTCCAGCAGGGGGCGAGCGCTGTACCACCAGATCCGGTGCCAGATCCGCACCCGCCAGCGGCCAGCGTGCTCAGGCGGAAAGAGGGAATAGGGCAGCACCTCCAGACAGGGTTCCGGAATCGCCAGGAAGAAACCCCAGAAGGTCATGCGGCGGGCGTGATCAATCTCAGCGGCCACACCCGTAGCCAGCCGGGGAATCGTGGCCGCTTCCGCCTGCCACACGCCGGCCGCTCGCTCCAGATACACCGAGCCTGGGGCCCGGCCGCTCCAGGGGCAGTGCGCCGCCAGCAGCCGGTTACTCAGCTGCGAGGCCCGCATCGCCGCCAACCCCCGGGATGCCTCCAGCCAATCCAACCGGCTGGAGCGGCCCTGACCCGCCCGTTCCGCATCGGAATGGGGAATCACGCCAATCCAGGCTTCTGCAAGCTCAGAGGCTGGCTGGCCTGTGTGCACCGCCAGTCTTGCCTGCAGATCCTTGTCGTCGAAGCCGTAGCCAATCAGATGCTCATTGAAGCCACCCACCGCTTCAAACAGCTGGCGCGACATCAGAAACTGGCCCTTGCGCCCCTGCGGGCCGCTGCCGAACGCATAGCCAGGGCCCGCTGGCGCCCCCCCCTCCCGGGGCTGCAGACCCAGAATGAGGCGCAGCCCATCATGCGTGCAGCAGCCTTCCCCGGACCAGGCTGCCGTGGGCCAGGTATCGGCATCCAGCTTGAGAATCCAGTCTCCCGACGCCCGCGCCACCGCAAAGTTGTAGGCCCGGCAGAGGTTCCAGCTCGGTTCGCCCTCCACCCGCAGCAGCCGGATGCGGCCATCGGCGGGCAGCTGCTCTCGCCGCACCGGCACCGCACTGCTCCAGTCGACGATCACATGCTCCTGATGGCCTGACCAGCCCGCCACCCGCGAGGCCGTGGCCAGCAGGTGCTCCAACCGGTTCATGCACACCGTGACGATGCTCAGGTGCACCGCCGCGCTCGTGGCTGGCTGGCTCAATCCCACAGGCGCATGGCGTCATCACGGGCGCGATACCACTCGGCCGCCAGCACCCCACCCATGAACGCCTGCTCGCGGAACCAGGGGCCGCCAAGGGTCCAGTGCAGCAAGCGGGCCCCCTGGGAGCGGGCAGGATCCTGCACATCAACCAGATGGTTCCAGCGATCGGCCAGGGCACCGATTTCATGATCGCCGGCCAGCCAGTGGAAGCGATGCAGCTCCAGGCCACTGGCGCTGTTGACGTAGTCGGAAGTGAGTGCCGTGCAGCGCTCACAGTTGAGCAGCATCAGGGAACTCCAATTCTTCTTCGGATAGGGACTCTGGGGCTCACCCAGGAACTTCACCGCCTCATTTGGATTGTGCTCATGCTGCACACATTGCACCGCATAGCGATCGTCGCGCTCGCCCCAGAGCTCAGCGATATCGCCGCGGCAGAGCATGTCGCAGTCCATGAAGATGGCCCAGCCCCGATAACCCATCAGCTGGGGCACGAGGAAACGGGTGAAGGAGAAGGCCGTGGCCTGCTTCGGATCACGTTCGCGCTGAAACACCCCCAGGGCCTCCAGCTGGGGCGTGACGATCGGCGTGATCGCCAGGGGCAGGGAGCTGTGCTGCACCAGGCTGTCGATCAGCACACTGGTGGCGGCCCGCTCCCGTGGGTCATAACCAATAAAAACGGGGATCGGACCAGCGGCGTGGCGCATCGGGGAAGTCGGTTCAAGGGGAGACGGAAGCAACGCCTCGTTCTGCTCCCACGCGGAGCCACGAGCACCAAAGCCAATCTAAGCGCCACCCTTTCGGCCATTCTCCAGGGCTTGCCTAGGCTCTGCCGATGGCTGCTGCCCCCACCCCCACCAACGCTCCGGGGGAACGCACCTCCGCGTTCCTCGCCGGCCTCAACGACGCCCAGCGCCGGGCCGTGGATCACCACACCGGGCCGCTGCTGGTGGTGGCCGGGGCCGGTAGCGGCAAAACCCGCGCCCTCACCCATCGCATCGCCCACCTGATCGGCCACCACGGCGTCGATCCGGGCGAGCTGCTGGCGGTGACCTTCACCAACAAGGCCGCCCGCGAGATGAAGGAGCGGCTGGAGCTGCTGCTGGCCCAGAAGCTGGCCCAGAGCCAGTACGGCCAGCCCTGGAGCACCCTGGGGCAGATCGAGCAGAAAAAGCTGCGCAGCCGCATCTACCGCGAGGTGATCAAGGAGCTGTGGATCGGCACTTTCCACGCCCTGTTCGCCCGGCTGCTGCGCTTCGATATCGACAAGTTCAAGGACCCCGAAGGCCTCAGCTGGACCCGCCAGTTCTCGATCTACGACGAGAACGACGCCCAGAGCCTGGTCAAGGAGATCGTTACCCAGGAACTGGGCCTCGATCCCAAGCGCTTCGAACCGAAGAAGGTGCGCTGGGCGATCAGCAACGCCAAGAACCAGGGCTGGCTGCCGGATGAGATGGAGGCCAAGGCCGAAGGCCTGCGCGATCGCAAGATGGCCGAGGCCTACCGCCTCTACCGGCGCGCCCTGGCCGCCAACAACGCCCTCGATTTCGACGACCTGCTGCTGCTGCCGGTTCAATTGCTGCGCCAGAACGCCCAGGTGCGTGCCTACTGGCATCGCCGCTTCCGCCATGTGCTGGTGGACGAATACCAGGACACCAACCGCACCCAGTACGACCTGATCAAGCTGCTGGTGACGGACGGCAAGGACCCCGAGACCTACGAAGACTGGTCCGGGCGCTCGGTGTTCGTGGTTGGCGATGCCGACCAGAGCATCTACAGCTTCCGCGCCGCCGACTTCACGATCCTGATGGGCTTCCAGGACGACTTCGGCGACCGGGCCCCCGATGACACCACCCGCACGATGGTGAAACTGGAGGAGAACTACCGCTCCACCGCCACGATCCTGGAGGCGGCCAACGCCCTGATCGCCCACAACAGCGAGCGGATCGACAAGGTGCTGCGGCCCACCCGCGGCGAGGGGGAACCGATCAGCCTCACCCGCTGCGACGACGAGATCGCCGAGGCCGAAGCGGTGGTGCATCGCATGCGCATGCTCGATGCCGCCCACCCCGAGCTGCGCTGGGGCGACATGGCCGTGCTGTACCGCACCAACGCCCAGTCGCGGGCGATGGAGGAATCGCTGGTGCGCTGGGGTATTCCCTATCTGGTGGTGGGCGGCCTGCGCTTCTACGACCGCCGCGAGATCAAGGATGTGCTCGCCTACCTGAAGCTGCTGGTGAACCCCGCCGACACCGTCAGCCTGCTGCGGGTGCTGAACACGCCCAAACGGGGCATCGGCAAAACGACGATCGAGCGGCTCACCGATGCCTCCAGCCAGCTGGGCATCCCCCTGTGGGATGTGGTGAGCGACGCCGAGGCGGTGCGCTCCCTCGGTGGCCGCTCGGCCAAGGGGCTGCTGCAATTCCACGAACTGGTGTGTGATCTGCAGCGCCGCGCCCAGGAGGCCCCCCCCTCGGAGCTGGTGCAGCGGGTGATGGAGCAGAGCGGCTATGTGGCCGAGCTACTGGCCGAAGGCTCCGATGAGGCCGAAGACCGGCGCCGCAACCTGGGCGAACTGGTCAACGCCGCCCTCCAGTACCAGGAGGAGAACGAGGAGGGCAGCCTTGAGGATTTCCTCGCCTCAGCGGCTCTCGCCAGCGACGCCGACAGCAAGGACACCCAGCAGGACCGGGTCACCCTGATGACCCTGCACGCCAGCAAGGGACTGGAGTTCCCGGTGGTGTTCCTGGTGGGGATGGAGCAGGGGCTCTTCCCCAGCTACCGCTCCCTCGATGACCCCGCCTCGCTGGAAGAGGAACGGCGCCTCTGCTACGTGGGGCTCACCCGCGCCAAGGAGCGCCTGTTTCTCTCCCACGCCTGCGAGCGGCGCCTCTGGGGCGGCATGCGCGAGCCGGCGGTGCCGTCGGTGTTTCTCTCCGAGCTGCCCAGCGAGCTGCTCCAGGGCGACATCCCCCACAGCGGCGGCGCCGCCATCCGCCGCGATCAGCGCCTCGATCGGCTCACCCGCGTCGACCGCCCCGAAAGCCGGCAGGTGGAGAGCGGCGGTGAGGCCGGAGCCCCGAGCAACGCCGTGCGCCGCCGTGGCCCTGCCCCCAGCTGGGCGGTGGGCGACCGCCTGCGCCACGCCAGCTTCGGCGAAGGCCAGATCACCCACCTGTTCGGCAGCGGCGAGAAAATCTCGATTGCGGTGAAGTTCGAGGGCATGGGGCCGAAGATCCTCGATCCGCGGCTGGCACCGATCGAAGCGCTGCCGTCATGACCATCGCGACGGCCCCCTCCTCCGCGAGCGGGCAAGCGGCAGAGCCCCTGCGGATTTTGGTGGCCACCGGTGGCCTGATCCATCTGGTGCACCAGCTGGCCGTGGTGGTGGCGTTACCTGAGGTGGCGGCCCTGCCCGCCGTGCTCGCCGGCCGCAACGCCAGCGGCCCTGTTGCACCACCCACCATCGGTGTCTGGCTCACCGGTGTGATCCGCAACGACCCCAGCGCCCTGGCAGCCCTGGAAACGGCGATCGAACGCTGGCTGGTGCTGCTGCGCCGCCAGCGACCCGCCGACTTCGGCGCCATTCGCCTGCTGCCCCAGGGACCCGGGGGCGCAGCGGAGGGCTGGGAGCTCCTCTGCCTCAACAACCAGTGGCAACAGCTGCAGCGCCAGCCCCTGGAGCTGCCATCGATCCGGCAGCTCGTGGTCTGCGGCGATGGCCTGGGGATTTATTACCGCTGCGCCCGGGAGTTGCGGGCGATCCTGCCCAGCCTGCTGAACCGACCGATTGCCGAACCCGAACGCCAGGTGCGCTATGTCCTCAGCGGCCGCCAGCCCCTCTGGCACCGCCCGCCCAGGAGGGTGATCCAGGCCCCCCTGGATGACCGTGCCCAGCTGTTTGCGCTGCTGGTGCAGAGCCAGCGCGCGGCCGCCCAGCCGCTGCTGGAGTTCTGCCTCACCGCCACCGACGCCCAGCGCCCCCTGTGGATCTGCTCGGTTCCGAACCTGGCCCACCAGTTCAGCGGTCGCCGCATCCCGTTCTCGGTGCTGGTGAGCTGGCAGCGCCAACTGCAACGCCAGCAAGGCTTCGATCCCACCCGGGACCGGCTGCTGCTGATCGACCATCCCAAGGCGCCGGTGGACGGCAGCTTCGGCACCATCAAGCTGCCCTGGCTGGCGGGTCCACTGCGCTCCGCCATGAGCCTGGAGGTGATGGTGCGGCTGCTGGAGGAGCGCCGACCGGGAGGGCGCATCGTCGTGGCGGGGCTCACCTCGGCGCTCTATGGCGTGCGCCAGCTCACCACGGCCGAAGTGAGCTGGCTGGGCCTGGCCCCCCTCTGGCGCCACAACCCGCTCTACCGCCGCCAGCCGCTGGAGTTTCTGCATCGCTGCCTGAGGGCATCCCGCATGGCCTGGCTCACCAACTCCGGCCCCCTCCAACCGGGACAGCGTGGCGGCAAGCGCTCCTAAGCGCTCAGTAGCGCACCTGCCAGGGCCAGCGATCAGGCAGACAGAGGAAGTTGTCATCCAATCCACACTCCAGACTGGCCGAAGTCAACAAACGGCCCTCCAACCAGTACTGGAAAGTCATGTACATCACCGGCAGCAGACACCAATAAGCCCGGTACCGATTGAGCCAGGAAAGATAAATAATTAACAAGAAGACAGCAACACCATCAGCGAAGCGGCAGGTGACCTGAGGCAGCCAGAGATACACGATCGACTGCTGGATTCCGATATAGATCAGACCGAACCCTGCCAACAGTTGGGTGAGCGGGCAAAGCAGCAGCCGCCGTGGATCCAGCCGGCGCTGCAGGCAAGCCAGGAGCAACCCCGCCGCCATGGCCCACTGCAAACGGCCGACACGGCGGCTGAGGGGGTATTGATTGAAGTACTCCTCCCGGGAATAATCCTGCAGCCGATCCCAGGCAATCGGCGCCGCCATCAGGAACAAAGCCAACAAAATCAGCAGGGCGACGATCAGCGGCCAGCGGCGGCGCAGATCACTCCGGCGAAAAAGCGCACGCCGCTGGCGCAGATCGCTTACCACCTCCGGCAGCCTCTGCAGCCAGGGCAACAGGCTGATCGGCAGATTCAGCACGAAGGTGTTGTGGCTGATGGCCGAAAACAGTATTCCCAGACCGACCCAACGACGGTCCAGCTGGACCAGCCTCGCCCCCTGCAACAGCAGCGACAGCAGCAGCAACACCGCCAGAGCCTGTCGGGAATGGGCGTTCTGCATGAACCCCCGCAGCATCGGACTGCAGGTGAGCACCAGGGCCCACCAACCGGCCCACGGTCGGGCACGCCAGGTGCAGGCCAACAGAATCGCCGCCGCCGCGTACCCACTCACCACCAGACCATGCACCATCGCCATCCGATACGGCAGCCACAACAGCAGCGGCCGCAGCAGGCGCCAGAGCAGCTCCGGTGGCGCCCGATCCGGATCCCACTCCAGGTAGTGGGAGAAGCGGGTGGTGTCGCTGGTGCCCCAGCTGCCCAGGGTGAAGAACACCAGCGTCAGCAGCAACAGCAGCACCACGGCCGCACGCCACAGGTACCAGCGCCGCTGCACCCCGGCCCAGTGGATGGCGATCGCCAGGATCCCCTGGGCGAAGAACAACGACGTCATCGCCTGGGGAGCCACCATGAACTGGTCGATCCGGAAGGGGGCCGTGAGCGGGAATGCCGGATTGATGATCATCCAGGGACAACGACTGATCAGAGAATGCGGAGGCAGGATCGCAGAGGCTGGCCAGAAAATCAGCAACGATCACGGTCCTGATCCATAGCGCACCTGCCAGGGCCAGCGGTCCGGGATGCAGAGGAACTCATCATTCAGGCCACAGTTCAGCACCAATGAGCCCAGCAGGCTGCCCAGCAGCCAGGCCTCAAGCGTGACAGCCAGGGCCGGCACCACCGCCCAGCAGCAACGCTGCCGCTGCAGCCAGCCCAGCCAGAGGATCAACAGGTAGAAGCCCACGGCATCGACCAGGCGACTGGTGATCGGCGCCAGCAGCTGCCAGTGCAGAGATTGCTGCAGCAGCCAGAAGAGCAGGGCCAAGATCGCCACAGAACGACTGCGGTCGCAGGCCAGCAACTGCCGCCAGCCCAGGCGCCGCTGCCAGCAGGCCAGCAGCACCCCCAAGGCCATGGCCAGCTGGAGACGGATCACCTCGGGCCGCAGGGCGTAGGTGGGGAAATAACTCTCCTGGGAGCTGTAGACCCGCAGCTTCTCCAAGGCCATCGGGGCTGCCAATCCCAGCAGCAGCAGCACGGCCCCAGCCGGCAGCAGCAACGGCCAGCGCCAGCGCAGCCCGGAACGGGCCGCCGCCAGCCGGGGCGCCAGGGCCAGGGCCAGGGTGAGCGGAAAACTGGTGTGCACCGTGGCCGCCAGGCCGGTGGACAGGGCCAGGTGCCAGCGCCTCAGGTTGGCCAGGCGGGCGGCCCAGAGCAGCAGGGGCAGCAGCAGCAGGGTCATCAGGGCCTGACGGCTGACCCCGTTCTGCAGGAAGTTGCGCAACAGCGGGCTGCAGACGATCAGCAGGCTCCACCAACCGCCCCAGGTCCAGACACGCCAGTGGCGGGCCAGCAGCAGTGGAGCGGCGGCATAGCCGGCCGCCACCAGACCATGCACCATCGCCATCCGATACGGCAGACGCATCACCAGCGGTGCCACCAAGGCCCAGAAGGGCTCGCCCCGCACCCGGGAGAGATCGAAGGCCAGGTAATAGGAGAGCTTGGTGGTGTCGCTGTTGCCCCAACTGCCCAGGGTGAAGAACAGGGCCACCAGGGCCAGCAGCAGCAGGGCCAGGCCATTCCAGAGCCGGAGACGCTCCCGCCGGGCGGCCCAGCTCATCAGGGCCGCGAGCAGCAGCTGGGCGCAGAAGAGCAGCGCCATCTGCAGCGGAGCTGCCCTGACCTGATCGATCCGGTACGGGGCAATGGTGGGAAAGGGCGCGATCGACGTGAGCCCCGCCAGGGCATGGAGCGGCGGCATCAGGCGCGCCGGGGCTCCCGAAGCCCGGGCCCGTGGCCTGTCAGCAGCCCCCTCAGCTCCGTCGCCGGGCGCAGGCAATCGAAACCCCAGTAGGGATCCAGCAGCTCGCGCACCGCCACGGCCGCAGCACCGGGATCGGGCAACGCCAGCCGGGCGGAGAGTTCGGCGCTGAGCCGCTGGCGCTCGCTCCATTCGGCAGCCTCCTCCTCGGCCTTGGCGCCGCTGAGGCCGGAGAGATCCTGCTCAGCCACCACCGTCAGCCAGTGCAGGCGCTTGTCCAGGGCCACGCCGTAGCCCAGATGGGTGCCGAAGGCATTGCTCACCAGCCCGTCACTGAGTTCCAGCAGGGTGCGCATGGCATCGAGGAACCAGGGATTGGAACGATGGCCATTGCAGGCCACGATCCACTGCGGCGGCAGCGCCGGCAGCTGGGGATCCTTCCAGTGCCGCAGCCAGATCACCGAGCGATAGCCGCCCCTGGCAGCCTGCTGGGCCACAGCCTCGATGCAGGCCCCCTGATCCATGCGGCGCTCCACCTGATCCCAGCTGTGGGCCAGCACCACCAGCAGGGTGGGGCCAAGCTGTTGCCGCAAGCTGGTAATCTCCGCCGCCGCCAGCAACGGCTGGGCATAGGCGATCCAGGGGCCGATCGACTCGGCGGGCAGGCCGAAGCGCTCCTGCAACCAGTCGGCCCGCCGGGGGCCCATGCAGAGATAGCCGCGGCTCCAGCCACGGGGACGCTCGAACGTGGCGCTGGAGCTCACTTTGAGCCCATGCTCCAGCAGCCAGGGCAAGGGAGCACCGAGTAACGGCAACCCCGCGTGGCGCTTGATCTGAATGTCGTGACCATAGTGATGGGAGGAGTTCTCCAGCTCACGCCGAGCTGGGCTGAAAAAAGGCTTACGCGCAGCGGCGTCATGGAAGACGCCGTTATCCCAGAGCACGGCGCTCACCTGGGGGGCCAGGGGACGCCCCGCAAAGGCCTGCTGCACCAGGCCGCGATAGGCGGCCAGGGCCATCCATTGATCACGATCGAGGGCGGCCAGGCGAGAAAGCGGTGCCAGACGGCCGCCGCGGATGGCGCTGCGAATCCCCTGGCGGAGGCGGGCCTTCACCCCCAACGTGCCTTCAGCCATAGGACCACCTTCCGGCCCCAAACCCTGCTGTTGAGGGGCGCTCAATCATTGCGATCCCGCCAGCCCTGATCCGCCAACCGCCGCCAGTCCCCCCGCACCCGCAGGATTTCATCGGCCAGGCGCCGCACCGCCCCATCGCCGCCGTTGCGATCCAGAACCCAGTCGGCACGGCGCCGCAGGGGCTGCACCGCATCAGCCGTGGCGATCAGCAGGCCCACGGCGGGGCGCACCGCCAGATCATTGAGATCATCGCCCACAAAGGCCGTGTGGGCGGCCGCCATCCCCAGGCTCGCCTGCAGCGCCGCCAGCGCCGCCGGCTTGTCCTTGACGCCCGTGAGCACATGGCGAATGCCCAGATAGCGGGCCCGTTGCTCGGTGGCGCCACTTTTGCCACCGCTCAGCCAGGCCACCTCCACGCCGGCCTGCTGCAGCAGCCGGATGCCGAGGCCATCCCGAACGTCGAAGCGCTTGATCACCTCTCCCGTTTCCGTGGTCCAGAGGCCGCCATCGGTGAGCACACCATCGACATCCAGCACCAGCAGCTGCAGCGCGCCCAGCTGGGCACGGCAGCGGCGATAACCGCTGGCATGGCGCCAAAAGCGATGGAACTGCTGGATCACGGGGGATCGCCGCCGGGGGACTGAACTCAGAGGGTGCTCACGGCCACACCCGGCTCCAGGGTGGCGCGGATCGCCAGCAGCTGCTCCAGCAGGGCCTCAAGGCGATGCAGTGGCACCATGTTCGGCCCGTCGCTGAGAGCCTTGTCGGGATCGGGGTGCACCTCCATGAACAGGCCATCCACACCCACGGCCACAGCTGCCCGGGCCAGGGGGGCCACAAACTCACGCTGACCGCCCGTGGTGGTGCCCAGACCACCGGGCTGCTGCACCGAATGGGTGGCATCAAAGATCACCGGGCAACCCAGATCACGGAGCTGGGGCAGGCTGCGGTAATCCACCACGAGCGTGTTGTAGCCAAAGCAGCTGCCCCGTTCGGTGAGCCAGAGGTTCTGAGCGCCGGCATCGCGCAACTTCTTCACCACCTGGGCCATATCCCAGGGTGCCAGGAACTGGCCCTTTTTGACATTGATCACTTTGTCGGTGCCGGCGGTGGCCGCAGCTGCGGCCAACAGCAGATCACTCTGGCGGCAGAGAAAGGCCGGGATCTGCAACACGTCCACCACCTCGGCCACCGCTGCCGCCTGATGGCTTTCATGGATATCGGTGAGCAGCCGCAGGCCATAGCGCTGCTTCACTTCCGCCAGCAAGGCCAGGCCGTCCTGCACGCCAGGGCCGCGGAAGGAGCTGCCGGAGCTGCGATTGGCCTTGTCGAAGCTGGCCTTGAAGATGTACTCGATCCCCAGACGATCGGTGATCTGCTGCACCCGTTCGGCAATCTCAAAAACCAGATCTCTGCTCTCGATGACGCAGGGACCTGCCACCAGGATCAAAGACATGAGATCACTTAAGACAAGTCTGAATCAGAGCTTAGACGAAGGAGATCTGCTGACCAGCCAGGCATCTGTGCTTCGGAAGCCGTCAATTCACAAGACGCCGCTCGAGAGAAGCGAGATCATGGAACGTATCAGAACGGCGCTGCAGCTCTTCGAAGGTGCCGAAGGCCTTGATACGTCCGCGCTCAAATTCATAGATACGATCACAGCGCATCACCGTGGATAAGCGATGGGCGATCACCACAGTTGTGCAACGACGGCCAATCACCTCAAGGGCCTGAATAATCTCACTTTCGGTGCGATTGTCTAGAGCGCTGGTAGCTTCATCCAGCAACAGGAACTGGGAGCGACGATAAAAAGAACGGGCCAGGGCCAGCCGCTGCCGCTGGCCACCGGAAAGCTGCAGACCGTTCTCACCGATCGGCGTATGCAGGCCATAGGGCAGTTCACTGACGAACTCATCCAGCTGGGCGGCCTCCAGGGCTGTCCACACTTCGTCCTGTTCCACATCCGCTTCGTTCTTGCCGAAAGCCACGTTCTCCAGCACGCTCGAATCGAGCAGGTTGATGAACTGGGGAACCTGGGAGCAACAGGCCTGCCAGGCGGGCACATCCTGTTCAGAAACAGGGATGCCATCGAGGGTGAGGGCACCGCGGCTGGGATCCAGCAGGGCCAACAGAATTTGGGCCGTGGTGGTTTTGCCGCTGCCTGTGGAGCCCACAAATGCGACCCGAGAACCGACCGGAATCGAGAGGTCAACGCCGCGAAGCACCGGCTCCTCCGAGCCTGGATAGGAATACCAGACATCGCGCAGACCGATCGAACGCTTGGGGAAGACCCCCAGGGGACTGGGCACACCGGGGTCACCAAGCGCCGGCCTTCGGGCGGGCAAACGCAAGTATTCCAGCGTTGTGTCAATCACCGGCAACCCACCGCGCAGTTGATTCAACGAAGAAAAGAAGTCCTGCAGGGGCGGAGTGAGGCGCAATGCCGCCACAGCAAGAGAGGCGAGGAAGGGCAGAATGGCGCGGATATCGGAGCGATCACCGCTGAGCAGGGCCGGAACTGCTCCGAAGGCAAAGATCAGAGTGATGCCGAGGGGCTCAATCAGAGCCCTGGGGATTGTGGGCAAAAGCTCAGTGGTCCAGGCGTAACTCTTGGCTTTTTCACCGGTGCGCACAAAAGCGTCGCGAAAGTGATCCTCAGAAGCGGTGAGCTTGATATCGCGAATCGAACTAAGCGACTCCAACAAAATATGAGTAGCCCTCGACTCCAGTCGCAACTTCTGCCGGGAAGCATGGCGTAGATAGGGAGTGATCAGCTGAGATATGACAAGATAAGAAAAAACAAGACTGACAATCAGCACCACAGCCGACCAACGGCCGATGACAAGAATACCGAGCGAAAGCAGCACGATCGAAAAAACACTTCCGACCATCTTGAGCAGCGGGCTGACGACAGAATTGGAAGTCTTTTTAATATGACTCAACACCATCGTCGACAGCTTCGCCGTGCTCCTGGTGAGGTGGTATTCATAACCTTGGGCAAGCACATTTGCATGGATCTGGTTGGAAAGATCGATCCAGACCTGTGCTGTCAGCCGTTGCTGCAGAAACTGAAGACCGAGCTTGCCAAAGGAACCAATCCAGGACAACAAGGCAAAGATGGCAATCAGCCAGAGGCCCTGATCAACCGAATCGCCGCCGAAAACCTTCACCCCCGGCACCCCGTCACCCAGGCGAGTCCCCACCAGGGCTCCCATCAGCCGGGCGATCACCGCCACCGAAGCCAGATCCACAAAGCCTGGAATGATCGAGGCAGCGACCACCCATTGCAGCTGGCTGATGCGCCCCGATGGCAGATAGGCCATCAGAGCGCGCAGCTGTCGATAGGTTCGGCTCCTGGAGAGCAGATTCAAGCGCCCGGCTGGCCCATCACTCCTCAACGAGGCTATGGCGGCCAGCCCCGAATTCAGCCGCCAGCGGGCCAGCGCGGCAGCCGCCCTCCCAACCGCTGCCGCAGCCGCCCCCACCCTTGCTCCAGCTGAATCCGCCAGGTGGGTCGCCGCTGCAGGGGCACCACACCAAGCCCGAAGCACCGTTCCCAGTGGCTATCCAGCATCTCCAGAGCAGCGCGCCAGCGCTCCAGCAGCACCGGTTCGGAACAGGCCTCCAACAACGGCGTCAACCGACTGGCGGGCGGTTGCCAGGCCTGGGGCTGGGCCACCGCCGCGGCGATGCGCTCAAGATCCATCTCCAGGCTGCCGCAGCCAAGCTGATGGCCCACCAGGCCGGGATCGAGGCTGTCGGCTAGGGCATGGTTGAGGCTGCTGAACACAACACAACCGCAGGCGAGGGCCTCGATCGGCGGCAACCCAAAGCCCTCGCTGACGCCGCGGGCCCGCCAGTAGTCGGCCGAGTCGTAGAGCACCACCGTGGCGCTGTTGAACAGGCCGACCAGATCCTCCACCCAGCCCTTCTGCACCTGCACCGTCAGCCCTCGCCGTCGCAGCGCCGGCACCAACTGCTCCAGGACATAGGCGCTGCTCTTGCGCTGCTGCACCAGCACGTCGATCGGGCGGCGCAGTCGCGGGTCGTCGCCCCTAGCCCCCCGATTCAGCCACATCGGCTCCAGGGCATTGGGCACCAGGACCAAAGGATTGCGGGGGGCCCGATCGCCCCAGTAGCCGAGGGTGTTACGACTCACCGCCAGCACCGGCACCCCCGCCGGCAGATCGAAGCCATAGCCGCTGCTGTGGGCGTGATAGGCCGCCGGGCGCCCGCGCAGGCGCCGCAGCAGCCAGGGCACATCAAATCCCCAGCTGACGATCCACAGGGCCGGACCCGGTGCCGGCTCGCGCTTCAGCAGGTCGGCGAGGAAGGGATGGCCCTCCTCGCGCTGGCGATACGTGACCACCTCGGCACAGCGCAGCCCAGCCACCAGGCGGGCACTCTGCAGCTCCACCAGCAAGCCACCGCAGCGGAAGCGACCGCTGGTGCCTGGAACAAGGAAACGGACGGGGCGCAAGCTCAGGCGGCGACGACCTCGGTGCTACCAGAGCGCTGACGGCGGGTGAGGAAGCCGAACAGCACCTTGCCGATCGCCGCGATCAGATTGCCCTCCAGCTCCTGGAACATCAGCATGTTGCAGTGGAAAGCCTCATTCGCCTCTTCAACGATGCGATCGGCCATGGCCTGATCGATCGGCAGGGAATCGAGCGTGAGGCGATAGTTGGCCTTGAAAGCCTTCTCGTCGGCAATGGCGTCGAATTCATAGAAGCGCAGGCCATCGTGCTCGCCCAAGTTCATCGCCTTCTGGGCAATGTTCTTGAGAATCTGGCCGCCGGAAAGATCGCCGATGTAGCGGGTGTAGTGGTGGCCCACCAGCAGCTCAGGCGACTCCTTCGCCACCCGATGGAGGCGGGCCACATAGGCCTGGGCACCCGGGGTAGCCCGGATCAGGTTGCGCCAGTCGCCCCCGAAATAGAAGGCCAGATCCTGCTCCAGCGACTCACGCCGGTTGAGGGCCGGGGAATTGATCGCTCCCACCACGGGGTGAGCGGCGAGACGGCCGATCTCCTCCTCCATGGCGCTATAGACGAACCAGAGATCGGCCACCAGCGTGCGGTAACTGGCCTTATCGACCACCCCCTTGAGGAAGCAGCTCACAAAGCCGGTGTTTTCGGCCATGGTGTGGGCCTTCTTCGTTCCCTCACGCAGTTGGGAAGCCAGGGCGACAGGCATCGGTCCTCGAGGTGGCACGGGCAGACGATCTAAAGTAGAGGCGGATTTCGCAGCAACGGCGACAAGATTGCGAAGGGTTACGTGGCCGGGCGCTGCGCTGCAGGCCGCGGAG
The DNA here is from genome assembly GCA_945872185.1 of Synechococcus sp. UW140. Lineage (GTDB taxonomy): Bacteria > Cyanobacteriota > Cyanobacteriia > PCC-6307 > Cyanobiaceae > Cyanobium. The sequence continues at coordinate 39,178 of CAMBZX010000001.1, forward strand.
CACCAGCCTCGCCATGGTCACAGGCCGGTAGAAGCGGCCGCTGGCCGGTCAGGCGGGCCGAGGAAATCCTGCCTGAGGCTAGGCCGCCTGAGGGTTTGATCCAGTTGCTGCATTGCCGCTGCCGAACAGCAGGAACAGTTCCCGGCAGATGCGACGCAGGCGCTCGCTCACCTCGGCCTGGGGCAGGTGAGAGCCGGAGGGACACCAGTCGCCGACTGTGGCCAGGCGCCAGCGCTCGGATTCATAGGTGAGGCCGCGGATCAACACCCCCAGCAGGCACGGGCGCCCATCCCCCTGGCTGGCTGGCCGTTCCAACCGCAGCTGCACCAGCAGGGTTCGGCACTGCAGCCGTGGACTCCAGCCAGGAAAGTGGAAGGAGAGATCCAGGGATTCACTTTCCTGGAAAGCCCGGGTCAGGGGGTCATCGCGCCAGGGCTTGAGGTTGGCCCGCGCGTCGGGGAAATGGTCGCGAAACAGGCTGGCCACCGAGGCAATGGCCTGGGCCAATTCCAGGGATCGGGCCTGATCAGCGGCGTTCATGCGCTCCATCCTGGAGGCCCTGCCCTGGCTTCGCCGTCCCGATCGGCAGTTGCAGACAACGGCTACGCCCGCCCCGGCCACAACCTTCAAGGCGCAACCCGGGCCAAGGGCCAGCGCCCAGCAACCAGGCCGCAGCGAGAGGCTTCGCGGTCCCCAGGGCGGCCCATGCCCCCTGTCACCAGGCCCCCGAACCGGAAGTCTGCGCAGGCCGGGTCAGGGGCCAGGCGCGGGGCTGGTTGGCTGTAGCGCCTTGAGGCTTCAGCCAGCGATCCTGTCGACTGTCCCCAGAACACTGTCCCCAAAACCAGGCGACCCCTTGAAGCCTGAGTGACGATCCAGAACCGAGACGCCATCGAGCTCCAATCCGATGCCTAGCCCTGGACGGCGCTGCCGTTGCAGCCCGGTGATTGCAGCCCGCTCGTTGCAGCGCTGTCATTGCAGCCCGGCCGCCGAACCTCAGCGCCACCGATAGGGTCGACAACGGATCGGGCCAGACAAGGCCTCCACTGCGCTGCTTCGCCATGGTGATCGTCCCAGTCGGACGCCGCGCCCAGATCAAGGAACTGGCGGTGCTGGCCCTGCTCTACCTGCTGCAGATCAGCAATGCTGAAATGCTGCGCCATGCCACCGGCGGCTTCGAAGCCCGCATGGCCGGAAGCGCCAGCGGCAGGCTGGTGGCGGACTGGGCGCGCCTGCAGGCCAATCAGGTGCACCCGGTGGCCATGGTGGTGTGTGGCCTGGGGCTTCTGGCCATGGCCCTGAACCTGGCGCGGGAGCTGCCGCTACCGCGCTGGAGCTTCGACGCCCTGGGCCTGTGGTTTTCGCTGCGGTTGCTGGCGGAATACCTCACCATCAACGGTCTGATCTTCGAGGGCTCCAAGGTGATCCCCGGGGTGCTGCTCGCCCAGATCGTGGTGTACCTGCCCTTTTTCACGATCACCTGGGGCTGGATCTTCCAGCGGCTGGACCTGGTGGGCCAGAGCACACCCGGTCGCGTCGTGCAGCTCTGCGATGTCGCTGCCGGCAGTGCCATCACGCCCTTCGATTACTACCACGCCTCCATCAGCACGCTGCTCAACAAGGGGAAACCCACGATCGTGGGCGTCAGCCGCTGCGGGCGGCTGCTGGTGCTGCTCTATCTGGCCATGGTGCTGGGGCTGTATGCCCTCACCTTCGCCCGCATCCTGCAGCTCACCCGGGCCGCGCTCTGAACCCCCTCGCCCTGAACCTCGAAACCCAACCCCAGCACAGCGCCCCAGGGCGGCGCCGATCACCACAAACCTTCCGGCGGCGACTCCAGGCATAGGCTCGCCGGCAGCAATGCAGCCCCCAATGGCCACCTACGAGAAGCTCAGCGCCCCCACCGGCGGCACCGCCATCCGCTTCGAGAACGGCCAGCCGGTTGTGCCGAGCGATCCGATCATCCCCTTCATCCGCGGCGATGGCACCGGCGTGGACATCTGGCCGGCCACCCAGCGGGTGCTGGACGCAGCGGTGGCCAAGGCCTATGGCGGTGAGCGCCGCATCGAGTGGTTCAAGGTGTACGCCGGCGACGAGGCCTGCGAGCTCTACGGCACCTACCAGTACCTGCCCCAGGACACCCTCACGGCGATCGAAACCTATGGCGTGGCGATCAAGGGCCCGCTGACGACGCCGATCGGTGGTGGCATCCGCTCCCTGAACGTGGCCCTACGCCAGATCTTCGATCTCTACTGCTGTGTACGGCCCTGCCGCTATTACGAAGGCACCCCCAGCCCCCACAAGCGCCCCCAGGATCTCGATGTGATCGTCTATCGGGAGAACACCGAAGACATCTACATGGGCATCGAGTGGGAGGCCAGCGATCCGGTCTGCATCGAGTTGATCCAACACCTCAATGACGTGGTGATCCCGGCCAATGGCAAACTCGGCCAGCGCCGCATCCCCGAAGGCTCCGGCATCGGCATCAAACCCGTCAGCAAACTCGGCAGCCAGCGCCATATCCGCAAGGCGATCCAGCACGCCCTGAAGCTGGAGGGCGACAAGCGCCATGTCACCCTGGTGCACAAGGGCAACATCATGAAATTCACCGAAGGCGCCTTCCGCGACTGGGGCTATGAGCTCGCCACCAGCGAATTCCGGGGCGACTGCGTCACCGAGCGCGAGAGCTGGATTCTTAGCAATCTTGAAGAGAATCCTGGCCTCAGCATCGAGGCCAATGCCCGCCTGATTGAACCCGGCTACGACAGCCTCACCCCCGAGAAGAAAGCCGCTGTGGATGCGGAGGTGCAGGGCGTGCTCGAGGCCATCGGTGCCAGCCATGGCAACGGCCAATGGAAGCAGAAGGTGCTGGTCGATGACCGCATCGCCGACAGCATCTTCCAGCAGATCCAGACCCGCCCGGCCGACTATTCGGTACTCGCCACCTTGAACCTCAACGGCGACTACATCTCCGATGCGGCCGCCGCCGTGGTGGGCGGCCTCGGCATGGCCCCCGGTGCCAACATCGGCGATAACGCCGCCATCTTCGAAGCCACCCACGGCACCGCGCCCAAGCATGCCGGCCTCGATCGCATCAACCCCGGCTCCGTGATTCTTTCCGGCGTGATGATGCTCGAGTTCATGGGCTGGCAAGAGGCGGCGGATCTGATCACCGCCGGTCTCAGCGCTGCGGTGGCCAACGGCGAGGTCACCTACGACCTGGCCCGCCTGATGGAACCACAGGTGGAACCAGTGAGCTGCTCGGGCTTCGCCGAGGCGGTGGTGCGCCACTTCGGCGGCTGAGGCCCCGCACGCCATCGGCCGTGGCCCCAGACCTTGGAGGCAGCGCAATCGCGCCGGAAACCGCGCTGTGAAGCACGGTCCTAAGACCACTCTGGGCGACGACGGCCTGGGGCAGGCGCAGACTTTTCGATCAGAACGGGCTGCGGGCACCACGCTCCTGGCCCGGTGTGGCCTGCCCTCCTGAGCCACCGGCGACCGCCGGGTCCCCCTGCCGCGAGCTCAGTAAGGTCATTTTAAGCCGGCTTTTACCCTGCGCCCCATGACCCAGCCGGGCACACCGGGTGCCCCAGGTACGGGCGAGGTCCCGGCAGCGACGCATCACCCCCCCGTGACCAGCTACCGGCCTGAAATCGACGGGCTGCGGGCCCTGGCGGTGTTGCTCGTGATCGGCCATCACCTCGGCGGCGAAGTCGGCTTTCTGCCCAGCGGTTTCCTCGGGGTCGACATTTTTTTCGTGATCTCGGGCTACGTGATCACCGCTTCGATCCTGCGGCACGGAGCCCAGCCCCTGCAGCCCTTCCTGCTGGGCTTCTACCGGCGGCGACTGCAACGGCTGGCCCCCGCCCTGGTGGCCTGCGTGGCCGTGACCGCCCTGCTCAGCTGCCTCGTGATCCCGGATCCCGGCCCCTCGCTGCGCACGGGCGCCGCGGCCCTGTTCGGCCTCTCCAACGTCGAGCTGCACCGCCAGGCCGGCGACTACTTCGGCACCGATGCCGCCCTCAACACCTTCACCCAGACCTGGTCGCTGGGGGTGGAGGAGCAGTTCTATCTCGGCTACCCACTGCTGGCCTGGGGGCTGGGGCTCGGCCAGGGGGGACGCCGGGGCCGAGCCCACCGGTTCCGCCTGGTGCTGTGGCTGGTGGTCGCCCTGTCGTTGGGCTGGTTTCTGCTGCTGGCCAGCCACGATCCAGGCGCCGCCTACCTGCTCACCCCCGGCCGGCTGTGGGAGCTGGCGGCGGGAGCTCTGCTGGTGCCCCTGGGGCGAGGGAACGACCAGCCAGCCCCCTTTCACCCCAACCGCCCGGCTGCAGCACCTGAAGAACCGCCGCCGGCGGTCCTGAACGCCACTGTTCGGCTCGGGCCATGGTGGTCGGCGGCCTGGCCGCCTGCAGCCGCGTTGCCGCTGGCCGTCCTGCTGCTGCTGACCCTGGCCCCCAAGCAGACGTTCGCCCTCACCACCCCCCTGGCGGTGGCCGCCACCACCCTGCTGATCGCGGCGGCCGCCAGACCCGGTGCGGTGCAGCGGCGGCTGCGCACCCCCTGGCTGCGCCATCTCGGCCTGATCTCCTATTCGCTCTACCTGTGGCACTGGAGCGTGATCAGCCTCAGCCGCTGGACGATCGGCCTGCACGCCTGGTCGCTACCACTGCAACTACTGGCGATGCTGGCCCTGGCTGAAGCCTCCTATCGGTTCGTGGAACAGCCGCTGCGACGCACCCGCTGGGCCCGGGCTGACGGCCAGACGGTGCTCCGGGGGATTGGTGTCACCGGTGCTCTGAGTGCCCTGCTGGCCTGGCTGGCCCTGGGGGAGGGCGGGCGCCAGCTCTACGCCGGCGAGCGCACCGCCACCGTGCGCGAGCAACTGGCCAGGCAAGCCGTGGCCGGCACCCGTATCAGCAATCTGCGCTGCCATCTCGATGCGGACGACCAACGCAATCGCCAGGCGATCAACAAGCTCGCCCGCGACTGCAGCGCCGCCGCCCAAGGCGGCCGGCCGACTCTGTTTGTGGCGGGAGACAGCCATGCTTCGGCCCTGCTGCCTCTGGAGTCGGAGCTGCACCGCCTGGGCTATGGCAGCGGCCATCTGAGCATGAACGGCTGTCCCTTCCCGGCCACTCCCCACGGCACCACCAAGCCGGCCTGCGGCCCCTTCCAGCGCACCTGGGCCGACTGGGTCCTGGCCCACAGCCAGCGTGGTGACGTCGTGCTGATCGCCGGCTATCACCTCTCCCACCTGGGCGTCGGCATCGGCGACACCCGCGACCAGCTGCTGGGGCCGGATGGTCGGCCGCTCACCACCGCCGCCGGCAAGCTGGCCCTCTACAGCGAGGCGCTGCGGGCTTTCGCCACCCGCGCCCAGGCCAAGGGGATGAAGGTGGTGCTGCTCGGCGCCGGCCCCCGGCTGCTCGATCGCGACACCTGCCTGCCGGAATGGTTTCGCCCGGAACGCTGGAACAACCGCTGCAGCGAGGCGCTTCAGGCGCAGATCGGCCATGCCCGTCAGCTCAATCAGCAGCTCTCCCGTCGACTGCCCAGCACCATCACCCTGATCGATCCTCTGCCACTTTTCTGCCCGCAAGGCTGCCGGCTGGGGGCCATGCGCCAGGCGCTGTTCGACTCGGATCACCCCACGGCCACCAGCGTGCTCCGGCTGAAACCAGTGATCCAGCAGCTCCTGGGCGGCCGAGCGGACCCGACCGGCAACCGACCGCGTCAGACTGCCACCGAACGCACCAGCCCATGAGCCCGGCGACCCAGAGCCCCGCAGACCAGCACGACCCATCCCTGACAGAGGCTCCGCTTGGTGTGCTGGATCCCTGCGTGCATTGCGGGTTCTGCCTACCCACCTGCGCCAGCTATCGGGTGCTGGCCACGGAGATGGACTCCCCCCGGGGCCGCATTCACGCCCTCAAGGCGATCGCCGCCGGCGAGCTGGAGCTGGACGCCACCGTGGCCAGCCATTTCGACAGCTGCCTGGGCTGTTTCGCCTGTGTCACCGCCTGCCCCTCCGGCGTCCGCTACGACCAGCTGATCGAAGCCACCCGACCCCAGCTGAATGCGCCGGAGTTGCGCAGCCCCGGCCAACGCGCCTTCCGCCGCGCCCTGTTTGCCCTGCTGCCCTATCCCGGGCGCCTGCGGGCCGTGCTGGCGCCACTGCGCGCCTATGCCGGCAGCCCCCTGCAGGGCCTGGCCCGTCGCAGCGGACTCACGCGCCTGTTCGGGCCCCAGATCGAGGCGATGGAGCGGCTGCTGCCGCCCCTGGCCGCGGAGAGTTTCAGCGATGCCTTACCGCTGCTGGTGCCGGCCCAGGGCCCTCGGCGCTACCGGGTGGGTCTGGTGCTGGGCTGCGTGCAGCGCCTGTTCGATCCGGCCGTCAACGCCGCCGCCATCGAGGTGCTGAGCGCCAATGGCATCGAGGTGGTGATCCCGCCGGCCCAGCAGTGCTGCGGTGCCGTCACCCATCACCAGGGCGAACTGGAGCAGACGCGGGAGCTGGCCCGGGACCTGATCGAGCGCTTCGCAGCGGTGGTCGGTCCAGGCAAGGCGGCGGGTGCCGAGCCCCTGGACGCGATCCTGGTGGCGGCCTCCGGCTGCGGCCACACGCTCAAGGCCTACGGCGAAATCCTGGCCCCACCCGAGGCAGATCCGGCCCCGCAGGCCCCAGCTGGGGCCGCCACCCCCGCCCATTTCGCCGCCCAGGTCGCCGACATCCAGGAGTTCCTGGATCGGGTGGGCCTGGCGCAGGCCTTTGTGTTGGGCCTGCAGCCCCTGCGCCATGACGACGGCGAGCCCGCCAGCGCCGAACGCCCGCTGCGGCTGGCTTATCACGATGCCTGCCACATGCTGCACGGCCAGGGCATCCGCGACCAGCCCCGCCAGCTGCTGCGCCGCATCCCCCATGTGCAGTTGATCGAGGCGATCGAGGCGGGGGTGTGCTGCGGCAGCGCCGGCATCTACAACCTGGTGCAGCCCCAGGAGGCCGCCGAGCTGGGACGCCTCAAGGCCACGGACCTGAGCGAAACCGGTGCCGACATCGCCGTCAGCGCCAACATCGGCTGCAGCCTGCAGATCCGCCAGCACATGGAGGCCCTCCCCCGGCCGATCCCGGTGCTGCATCCGGTGCAGCTGCTGGCCCGCAGCTTCAGCGGCGGCTGAGGCCCCAGGCAGCTCCGCAGCGCACAACGGGGCCACTGGGGAGCTGGTTCAGAGCAGCCCCATCCGGGCCCGTCAGCCGTCACCGGCATCGACTCGGGCTCCAGGGAATCAGCCAAGTCATCCAGTCACCGCATCCTGCGATCTCGGCCCCGCCCGGGCCAGAGGCCCTCAACCCTCCATCCGGCCCCAGGCCGAGCGCAGGCTGTCGTCGTCGCCGAGATTGCCGGGGAAGGTGAGCACCGGCAGGGCCGCCTGCTCCTCGCCCGGCCGCTCAACGGGCAGATCCGCCAGCACCAGCGACAAGCCCGGCAGCAGCTGGCCCTGCAGCTGCACCGCCGCCAGATCGAAGCCATCGGCCAGCAAGGTATGGGTGGTGATGCCCCCCTTGCTGATCACATAACCGAGCTGCGGCGCCAGGGCCGCCGCCAGGCGGGCCTGGCTGGCCGCCAACACCAGCCCCAGCCGCCGGCGCTCGGCCCCATCCCGGCAGCGGCGTTCACCGCGACTGGTGTACAGCACGGGGGTGCGGCCCGCCGCCAGCTGCTGGCGCAGCTGCTCCAGCCAGGCACGCTCGAGCGAGGCCAGCAACAGATCGGGTACGGGGCCCTCCAGCAGCCGCTGCACCTGGGCCACGGCCACTTCAACGCCACCGCAGCGCTCCTCGGCCAGCAATCGGGCTAACTGGCGATCCGCCAGGGGCACATGGGAGCCCACCAGCACCAGCCCGGGCCAGGCGCCTTCGGCGTCGCGCCGCCGCAGCGCCGCCAGGGCCGGGCCATCGCGGGGTTGGGGCGGCAGATCGGCCAGGGCGGCGATCAGGCCAGCAGCGCTCTGAAACAGGAAGCGGCGCGGTGGGCCGGCGCTGGTGGCGGGGTCGTCAGTCGCCGCGTCGTCGGTCACCCGGTCGCCCGTCACCGTGCAGGCCGTGACCAGGCCGACTGTGACCGGACTGACTGGGACCGGACCGACAGCGACCGCATCGGCGGGGGCTGGGGTGAGCGCCGTGGGGGCGGCAGTGATGGGGGCGGCGGCCCCGGAGGCAAACCCGGAAGCCCTCGGCGTTTCCGCAGCAGCCGGCGCAGACTGCAGAGCGCGCACGGCTGCGGCCAAGGCCCGCAAATGGCGCGGCTCCGTGGCATCCACCGCCACCACCACCTGGCCCGCAAGGCCCGCCAGCCGCTGGCGCAGAGCCGGCGCCGGGCCCTCCAACTCGGCCAGGGACAGCCGCTGCACCGCCGCTGCCGCGATCCGGCCGCCACTCTTCTCCGCCACCCAGTCGGGCAGATAGCTGCTGGTGTAGCCGAACAGACCATCGCGGGCAAAGGCGGTCTCGTGCACCGGCTGACCCTGCAGGCGATGCACGCCCGCCAGGGTGGTGCGCCCCCCCTCCAGGAAAGCCGGCACCAGGAGCGTGGCCTCGAACGGCCCCAATGCGGCGCTGATCTCCTCCACCTCCAGGGGGAAATGGCCCCGCAGGGTGGAATCGCCGCGGCTCACCACCAGCCAGCGATCGATCACCCCCTCCGCCTGCGCCGCCGCCAGGGCTGGCGCCAGGACGCGGCAGATCTCTCGCACCCTCTGGCGGGCCTGATCCGGTGCCAGAGCCCGGGTGTTGGCCAGCAGGAACAGCAGCGGCGAGGGCTGCCGCAGCGCCAGCGCCAGGCTGGCAGGATCCCAGCGCAACAGCAGCGGGCAGCCATGCACGGCCTGGGAGCCGGTGGGGTCGTCATCGATGACGACGATCTTCAGGGCCGGTTCAGGGGCGGCCGAGCCCGCGCACTCCACCTGTTGCATGGCACCATCGTGCCGTGATCTGTCCCGATGCCAACGACCTGCAGGATCTGGTGCGGGAGCTGCACCAGCAGGGATCCACCTGGGTGCCCTGCGGCCTCGGCAGCCGCCTCGACTGGGGCCCGCCCCTGCAGGACTGCCTGCCGGTGAGTTGTGGCGGGTTGCGCGGCATCGTTGAACACAAACCCGGCGACTTCACGATCAGCGTGCGGGCCGGCACGCCGTTGCTGGAGGTGCAGGAGGCCCTGGCACCCCATCGCCAATGGCTGGCGGTGGACCAACCCTGGGGCAGCCAACGACTCGGCTCCGGCAGCGTGGGGGGCCTGGTGGCCCGGGGCCTGGCGGGCGGTTACCGCCAGCGCTACCTGGGCATCCGCGACCAGCTGATCGGCCTCTCGCTGCTGCGCGCCGACGGCATCGCCGCCAATGCCGGCGGGCGGGTAGTAAAGAACGTAGCCGGCTACGACCTGATGCGCCTGTTCTGTGGCAGCTGGGGCTCCCTCGGTCTGATCACCGAACTGAACCTGCGCACCCTGCCGCTGGCGCCGATGCGCCGCGGCCTGCTGGTGCAGGGAGCGCTGAACGAGCTGGGCGCCCTGAGCCAGTGGCTGCTGGGCTCCCGCCTCAGTCCCGAACGGGTCGACTGGTGGAGTGCCCCCCTGGCCGCCGCCGCCGGGCTGGAAGCGGCGCCGCTGCTGCTGATCGCCCTGGCCAGCATCTCCACCGAAAGCCTGGCCGAGCAGCAGGCCGCCATTGCCGCCCACAGCCGCCTACCCCTGCGGCAACTGGAGGCCGAGGCCCTCGAGAGCCTGCTGGCCTGCGCCCGCGGTGACGAGGCGATGCCGGGCGCTGGCCGCCATCAAGCTGGCGCCCCCGACGACGACCTGGGGTCTGAACCGGCCTGGCTGCTGCGCCTGGGGGTCAGCCCCGATCAGGTACCCCAGGCCCTGGCCAGCCCCGAACTGGAGGGCCTGGTGATCGATCTCGCAGCAGGCAGCGGCCTGGGCCTGGCCTGGACCCCGGCAGGCGCAGGCGCCCGCGGGGATCTCCAGCCTGAAGCCGTGCTGCGGCTGCGCCAGCAATGCCAGCGCCTGGGCGGCTGGCTGACGGTGCTGCACCAGCCCCTGGGCCACGCCGTGCCCGCCTGGGACGATGCCCCCTCGCGGCCGCTGATCGAACGGGTGAAGCACCAGTTCGATCCACAGCGGCAGCTGGCACCGGGCCGCCTGCCGGGCGTGGCCAAGCCTTGACCCCGATGCCAGAACGCTGAACGAAGCCCGCTGGATCGCCTGGCTCAACGCTGCAACCCCAACGCGCCCGCCTGTCCTGAAGCGCGGCAGGGGCATTGCGTGGCTGCTGAGGTCTCGCGGCGGTCCGCTCAGGCCAGCGGGGCTCAGTCCAGCTTGGAGACGTGATACCGGCAGCTCAGTTCCTGGCTCTGGCCGGGTTGCAGCTCCAGACGACGATCGCCGCTCACCAGGGCACCCCGGGGCCCGGTCCAGGGCTCCAGGCAGACCATCGACCGCGGCGGATCACTCCAGACCACCGCCAGATCCCAGGGCGCCATGGTTTCCAGCGTGATGGCGAGCCCGGCCAGGGGATCCGACAGCCGCACCGAGCCGACCGGGCCGGCGAGCAGATCCACCCCCTGCCCCAGCCGCGCCAGCTGTTCCATGGTGCTGGTCGCCGTCATCGTGTGGTGATCCAGGCAGCGATCGGGCAGGCCTTCCAGTTGGACCGCCGCCGGATCCACCACAGCCAGATAGGGATGGAGACCGAAGCTGAACGGCATCGCCCCTGGTGGCTCCTGATCGCCGTCGGCGCTGCGATGGTGGAGGCGCACCAGGATCGCCAGAGCGCTCGCCTCCAGCCGCAGTTCCAGCTCCAGCCGGAAGGCGAAGGGAAACTGGGACCGGGTCGCGGGGCTGTCCTCCAGCACCAGAGCGATGCCGTCGCCGGCGGCCAGCTCCTGCAGCTGCCAGGGCAGATCACGGGCAAACCCGTGCTGGGGCAGGTGAAAGGACCCCTGGGGCAGGGTCAGGCGATCGTCGGGGAGATTGCCGCAGATCGGGAACAGCACCGGGATCCCGCCCCGCACCGATAAGGCCGGATCGGCGAAGCGCTCGGCATCGAGATAGAGCATCTCGCGGCCATGACAGCGCCAGCCGCTCACCAGCCCGCCCCGTTCCGGCACGATCCGCAGGCTGTCGCCGCTCAGCGGCTCCTGAAGCAGCCAGTGGGGATAGGGCTCAAGGCAGTGCTGCAGCGGCATGGTCGGGAGCAGGGGCAGGAGCAGACACGACGCCAGAAACGCCCCTGGCGGGCGTTGGGGCAGCAGCGCTGCTGGGCGCCCCGACCGTAGCCAGGGGCCTGGGCTGGAGCCGGATCCCGGACCCGATGCCGGGCCGGCGCCCTGGAGTGGGTGCGCGCTGTGCGATCCGACCCGGCCAGGGGCGACACGCTCCTAGACCTGAACCGGAGCTGGATCCTGCGGCACAGACTGCGCCTGGGGCCGGGCCGGCTCTGCTGCCGGAACCTGGGCTTGGTCAGTCTTGCTGGCCGGGGCCGGCTCCTGGGCCGGGCCCAGGGGCAGCTGGGCCAGCCAGTCGAGCAGCGCCCGGTTCACCTGCTCCGGCACCTCATCGTGGGGGCAGTGGCCTGCCTCCAGCACCACTTCCCTGGTGCCCGACGGCGCATGGCGCTGGAAAGCCGCCCGCCGACCGACCGCATTGATCCAGGGATCGCGGATACCCCAGAGCAGCAGCAGCGGCGAGCTCAAATCGGCGAACAACTGATCGAGGGGCTGGCCGCTGGGGATATCGAACACCGTGCGGAACACACCGAAGGCGCCGGGATCGAGCGAAGGGCGGCGGATCGCCTCCACCAGGGCCTCATCGACATTGGTGCGATCGATGTACACCTGATTGAGGGTTTTGCGGATTGTGGCGGGACGGCGCAGGTTCTCGAACAGCAGCCGCTGCAGCACCGGGCTCTTGAGCAGGGCGGTGCCGATGGTGCGGCGGGCGATGGCGCCCCAGCTGCCGGCGGGGGCCTGTTGTTCGGCAGCAAAGGGACCCGCCGCATTCAGCAGCACCACCCCCGCCGCCTGCTCACCGAGAGCGGCACCGGCCGCCAGGGCGGCATAACCGCCGAGGGAATTGCCCACCAGCACCGTGGGACGGCCAATGCGTTCGCTCACGTAGGCCTGCAGCTGATCGCGCCAGAGGGCACCGCCGTAGGCCAGACCCGCCGGCTTGGCGCTGCGGCCGAAGCCGAGCAGATCCAGGGCATGCACCTCATGCTGTTCCGCCAGCACCGGGATGTTGTAACGCCAGTGATCGGTGGAGGCACCGAAGCCATGCACCAGCAGAATCGCCGGCCCTACGGGCGCCTGGGGCGTGCGGCAGAGGCTGTGCACCGCGTGGCCCTGAAAGCCCCAGGGTGCCTCCGACAGGGAAGAGGCGGCGGACAGCGACACGCGGTGAGAGCAGGAGCAGCGATGCTAGGAAACTCCTTCCGGTGGCGACAGTTCACCGTGTCCCCCCCCGAGCTGCCATGCCACCGGAGCTGTCCTATTCCCTCTGGATCTCGCTGCTGCCGGGCATCGCGCTCTGGGCCCTGGCCCTCTATCTACCCCTGAGCGGTCCGATCGCCCGGTTTGAGGAGAGCCTGGCCGCGGGCCAGCTCGATGCCAACAGCCAGCAACTGCTGCTGGTGCTCGCCAGCCTGGCCCTCGCCCTGGCGGTGGGTGTGGTGATCGAAATCCTGCTGTGCTGGGCCCTGGGACCAAGTTGGTCCTCCAGTCTGGGGCTGATCGCCGTGCTCTCAGGCCTGTTCTGGGCTGTGGCCAATCGCCAGAACCAGGACTGAGCTGACAGCGCGACCCGTTGCCGCCAGGCCTTCCGGCTGCCGTGGATCCCCTGACGCAGCCATGCCGATTCGCGCCAGAGCCGTGGATCCAACCTGCATCGGGAATGGGGGCACCACCTCGAGCGCGCTCAGCGCCAGTCGAGCCAGGGAATCCTGGGCACGATCGCTGGGGTGCTCCTGCGATAGGCGGGATAGTCGGGGTGCTCACGGCAGAGGGCCCGCTCTTCCCGGCGCGCCTTGCCGCCCAGCACCGCCGCCAGGGCCAGCAGCAGGGCCAGATGCAGCAAGCTGCCCAGCAGCAGGGTCACAGCCAGGGCGCCGATCAGGAGGGCCTGATACAGGGGATGGCGGCAATGGCCGTAGGCCCCTGTCGTCACCAGAGGCGCCCCCGGCATGGGCTCGGGCAGGGGCGAGAGGCTGGGACCGAGCCGCAGCAGGGCCTGAACCGCCAGAGCCAGGGCCAACAGCAGCAGCGCCCCACCGCCAACCCGCAGCAAGGGTGACCAGGTCAGGGCCAGGGATGGCGAAAAGGAGAGCGGCGGCGGCAGTGGCGGCAGCAGCAGGGCGACCAACGGCAGCAGCTGGGCCACCAGCCACCATTCACCGTGGCGGTTGTCGCGCCAACCGGCGGCACTGAAACCCCAGCGGCTCAGCAGAGCGATCAGGCCGCCGCCGCCGCCCCCGGGATCGGAATCGGAATCGGGATCAGGATCGGAATCAGAGGGGTTGCTCGGCAACGGTGCCCTCGCCGGAAAGCACCAGTCTGAGCAGAACCGGGGCCAGGAAGGTGGTGCCGATCACCATCAGCAGGATCGCGGCCTCCAGGGCCGGGGTCAGCAGCTTCGCCTGGGTGCCGAGCCCCAGAAAGATCAGACCCACCTCGCCGCGTGGCATCATCCCCAGCCCCACCACCAGCCGGTTGGTCGGTTCGCTGCTGGTGTAGGTCCAGCCGGCGGCCACCTTGCCGACAATCGCCACCACCAGCAGGAACAGGGCCACCACCAGACCTTCGCGATTGGCAGGCTCCAGCGGGTTGAGCACCGAGAGATCCATGCCGGTGCCGATCAACACAAAGAACACGGTGGCGAACAGGGCCACCAGCGGCTTGACCGTTTCCTGAATCGCCTCGGTGTGCTTGGAGCGGCTGAGGATCAAGCCGGCGGCGAAGGCCCCCAGGGCCGCCTCCAGGCCGATCGCCTGGGCCAGGAAGCAGCAGAGGGTGAGCACCACGAAGCTGGCCACCACCACCTCGCCGGGGGCCTTGAGATGATCGAGCACCCAGTCGAACAGCGGTGCGGCAGTGCGGCTGAGGAACAGGGCTGCGGCCACAAAAAAGATCGCCGCCAGCACCAGCTTCACAATCGGACCGACAGTGAGCCCCTCGCCACCGGCCAAGGCCACCACCACCGCCAGGATGACGATGCCGAGTATGTCATCCAGCACGGCGGCGCCGATCACGATCTGGCCTTCCCGGCGGCGCAACCAGCCCAGTTCGCCGAACACACTGGCGGTGATGCCGATGCTGGTGGCAGTCATGGCCGCGCCCGCAAAGATCGCCAGGATCAACGGCACATGGAACAGCAGCACCAGGCCGGCGCTGCCCAGGGCAAACGGCAGCAGCACACCCGTCACTGCCACCGTGGTGGCTTGCAAGCCCACGGCCATCAGTTCATCGAGTTCACTTTCAAGGCCGGTCAGAAACAACAGGGCGTACAGGCCCAGCACCGAAATCTGCTCCAGGCCCGGGAAACTCTCGTTGTAGAGCTGCTGCACCGTGTCCGGGGTGATGGCGGCGAGCGAAGCCACCAGATTGAGCAACAGCGCATTGATCTGGGCCCCGGTTTCGGGCGGCAGCAGGAAATGGAGGCCAGACACCCCGATCAGCACGCCAGCCAGCAACTCCCCCAGAATCGTGGGCAGGGACAGGCGCACCATCAGCTCCGCCATCAACCTGGCGGCGACGAACAGAACCAGAAATCGCCCGACCTGGATCAGGGTTTCAGCCACCTCGATCTGGTGGTTACCGATCGCCAGCAACAGGGTGGGCAAAGTCATGAAAACAGGCCTGCTCGGCCGGGGCGAAGCGACCCTAGGCGGCAGGCCCAGGGTGTTCGGTTGCACATCCCACCCTCGCGACGGGATGGCTTAACCGCATCCATGGCTACGGTCTTGATCAGTGCTTCGTGTCTGGAGCCCACCCCCGAGATGCCCGAGCACCAACCCATCGATCTGCGCCTGCCCACCCCAGGCTGCTACGCCGACCCCGACCGCAGCGGCCTGACGGCCGAAGACGTCTTCGATGGGATGACGGAGCATCTCTTCTACACGCTGGGCAAGCTCGCGCCCACCGCCAGCCGCCACGACCTCTACATGGCGCTGAGTTACGCCGTGCGCGACCGGCTGATGACCCGCTATCTGGCGGGTGTGGAGGCGATCGGTTCCTCTCCCACCCGGGCGGTGGCCTACCTGTCGGCTGAGTTCCTGATCGGTCCCCAGCTGGGCAACAACCTGCTGATGCTCGGCATCCGCGACGAAGTGGCCAAAGCCCTGCGGCGCTTCGGCATCAACGACATTGAAGAAATCCTCGATGTGGAGGAGGAGCCCGGGCTCGGCAATGGCGGCCTCGGGCGACTGGCGGCCTGTTTCCTCGAATCGCTGGCGTCGCTGCAGATCCCAGCCACCGGCTACGGCATCCGTTACGAGTTCGGCATCTTCGACCAGCTGATCCGCGACGGCTGGCAGGTGGAGATCACCGACAAGTGGCTGAAGGCGGGCTGGCCCTGGGAGATCCCCCACCCCGACCAGGCCTGTTTCGTCGGCTTTGGCGGCCGCACCGAGAGCTACCGCGATGAGCGCGGCGCCTACCGGGTGCGCTGGATCCCGGCCGAACATGCCATTGGTGTGCCCCACGATGTGCCGGTGCTGGGCTACCGGGTCAACACCTGCGATCGCCTGCGGCTATGGCGGGCTGATGCCACCGAAAGCTTTGATTTTTTTGCCTTCAACAGCGGCGATTACTACGGCGCCGTCGAGGAGAAAGTGGGCTCGGAGACCCTCTCCAAGGTGCTCTATCCCAACGATGGCACCGATGAAGGGCGCAAGCTGCGGCTGAAGCAACAGCACTTCTTTGTGAGCTGCTCGCTGCAGGACATGATCCGCAGCCTCGACATGCGCGGTATCCCGATCCGTGATTTCCCCGATCACTGGGCAGTGCAGCTCAACGACACCCACCCGGCGATCGCCGTGGCCGAACTGATGCGGCTGCTGCTCGACGACAAACATCTCGACTGGGCCGAAGCCTGGGATATCACCAGCCGCTCGCTCTCGTATACCAACCACACCCTGCTGCCGGAGGCCCTGGAGAAGTGGGGCCTGAATCTGTTCGGCTCGCTGCTGCCGCGGCACCTGGAACTGATTTACGAGATCAACCGTCGTTTCCTGCAGCAGGTGCGGCTCAAGTACCCCGGCAACGACCAGATCCTGCGCAAGCTGTCGATCATCGACGATGAGGGCACCAAGGCCGTGCGCATGGCGCACCTGGCCACGGTGGCGGCCCACCACGTGAATGGTGTGGCGGCACTGCATAGCCACCTGGTGAAGCAGGATCTGTTCCCGGAATTCGCCAGCCTCTGGCCGGAAAAGTTCACCAATGTCACCAATGGCGTCACCCCCAGGCGCTGGGTGGCCCTGGCCAATCCCCAGCTGTCCAGCCTGCTGAACGAAACCATCGGCGAAGGCTGGGTGAGCGATCTGGATCAGCTCAGGCAGCTGGAACAGCATGCTGGCGACAGTGCCTTCCTGGAGCGCTGGGGTGCCACCAAGTTGTCGGTGAAATGCCACCTCACCCAGTACATCCATCGCCACACCGGCGTACTGGTGGATCCGGCCTCGATCTTCGATGTGCAGGTGAAGCGTATCCACGAATACAAGCGCCAGCATCTCAATGCGCTTCAGGTGGTAGCCCGCTATCTGCGCATCAAGAATGGCCTGGATGATGGCATGGCGCCGCGCACGGTGATCTTCGGTGGCAAGGCAGCACCGGGCTATTACATGGCCAAACTTATTATTCGTTTCATCAACGGCATTGCCGACACGATCAACGCCGATCCCGATATGGAGGGAAAGCTGCGGGTGATCTTCCTGGCGGACTACAACGTGAAGCTGGGAGAGCGGGTGTATCCAGCTGCCGATCTTTCTGAGCAGATCTCCACCGCTGGCCTCGAAGCCTCCGGCACCGGCAACATGAAGTTCGCCATGAATGGAGCGCTCACCATCGGCACCCTTGATGGCGCCAATGTGGAAATCCGGGAGCAGGTGGGAGCGGATAACTTCTTCCTGTTCGGCAAAACCACCGACGAGATCAACGTCCTGCGCCAGACCTATCGCCCCTGGGAGCTGATCGCCACGGTGCCGGAATTGCCGGAGGTGCTGCGCCTGATTGAGCAGGGTCACTTCAGCAACGGTGACGGCGATCTGTTCCGGCCCCTGCTGGAAAACCTCACCGGCCGTGATCCCTACTTCGCCCTGGCCGACTTCCAGGCCTATCTGGCCGCCCAAGACGAGGTGGATCGGGTCTGGGCGGATCGGGAACGCTGGAACCGCATGTCCCTGCTCAACACCGCCCGCAGCGGCATGTTCTCCTCCGATCGCTCGATCCGCGAGTACGCCGCACGCATCTGGCAGGCGGAAGCCTTCCCGGTGACGATCACCTGCGAACTCGACTGAGCGCTGCCTCGGGGGGTGGAGCGCTCAGCTCGACACCCCCTGAAGTAGGGCTGGAATCGGCCATCTGGCGCGCAGGTTGCAGGCCTTTGCTCTCAATAACACGGCTGAAGCCATGAGGCTTCAGATGAAGCCCCATGGCGCGAGGAGAGCACGGCTCAGAAAAGCGACGGCTCAGAAGGGAAGGGAGTTGATCTCAGCCGCGATGATCGGGCAGATCAGGGGTTTGGTGCAGGAGCCGATTCAGGCGCAGGCGATCGGCATTGAGGGGATCGGGCGCCAGTTCGCCGGCCACCTCACGAAACGTTTGCTCCACCTCCTCTGGCACCCGCACATCAAAGATGCGCTCCATCAGGGCCTCAATTGAGAAGAGGTGGGCATTGATGTTTTCCAGATCGCCCATGGCCTGCTGGATCGCATCGCCTTCGGCGTCGGTATCAGCCAGGGCGCCCCTGCTGGAGGAATCGAGGGCACCCTGGGGCGCTCCAGGCCCGGCCAGCGGTGCTCCCTCGCCTTCGCCATGCTGTTTTTGCAGCTCTTCAAGCACACGACCAGCAAGCGTCCGGAACGACTGGAGGGCGGCCCAGTTGAGTTCTTGCTGCTGCCGCAGGCTGGGGTTTTCGCGAATCAATCGGTCGTGTTCCCGATAGAAACGCTGGCAGTCAGGGCATTGGCAGGGCTCTTCAGGCACCGAATCCCTAGTTGCTCGTCAAGCCCCATCATGGCATTGCGCTGCGGCCAGCAGGGAATGGCAACGGCCAGGGCCGCACCTGGACCCGCCAAAGGGCCGCAGCGCCTCAGACTCAGACCACCCAGGGCCCCCGGCGGGACCCGTGGTCACGGTGGCCATCGCTGCCGGGATCGTCTGGATCGAGGGCCGCCGGCAGGGGGATTTCGATCGAGCCCACCACCTGGATCACATCGCGGAGCCGCATCGAATCGGCGAACCAGCTCATGGCCTGCTCGACATCGCCCTGGCGTTCCGCGTCGCTGGCCTGATCCTCATGCGCTTCGGCCAGCAGCGCCAGCCAGCAGAGGCAGCGGGCCTGCACCACCGAAAGATCCAGCCCATCGAGCTGGCTGTCGGCAATGCGCTCGCTTTCCTGTTGCACCAGCAGCCGCAGCCGCAGATCGTGGAGCTGGGTCATCCGATCGCGAGCCATTGGGGCCACGCTAGCGGCGGAGGCGGCTTTGAAAAGGACGCTACCGGTAGCGCTGGCCACCGGGCCGCAGCCGGTGCCGTAAGCCGATCTGAGCAGACGCAAGCCGGTAACGAGCTGACGGGGTACTCGGCTCAGGTGCCCCGCCTCAGGTCGCGGCAACATGGAGCGGTTCTGCCTGCAACTGCGCCATGGCGCCTGCTCGCCACCGCCCCCACGGCTTCAGCCGCCCCTTGAAGCAGACCTGGGAACTCGGCCTCGACTGCCTGCCGGCCTTCGTGCCTGACGAAAACGGCCGCCCGGTTCAGCCGCTTGTGGTACTGGTGATGGATGGCAGCGGCCGCATCCGGGCAATGCAGGCAGGCCATCCGCAGCGACTCGAGGAGACCCTGCAGCAGGTGCTGCAGATGGCCAGCGAGCAGCCGCAGACCGGTTGCCGGCCAGGGCTGCCAACGCAGGTGGTGGTGCCCGATGCCCGGCTACTGGAGCTGCTGCCGCCGCTGTTACCGGGGGTGCACATCAGCGTGGGCCCGACGCCCCGGCTGAATCAGGCGCTGGCCTCGCTGCGGGAGCATGCCCAGCAGGAGCCCCCACCGGCTGAAACCCTGGCCCTGTCCACCTATTTCACCGAAGACGTGACGCCGGCGGCGATGGCCAGTTTTTTCGAGGCGGCCAAAGCGCTCTACGAACGCACGCCCTGGCTGCTGTTTCCCAGCGACGGCCATCTGGTTCAGGTGAGCTCGACGGCCCTGGGGATTCGCGGCTGGGTGGGCTGCGTGATCGGCCAGAATCAGGAGAATTACGGTGTGATCCTGTTCGATTCCCTTGCTGCCTTCAAGCACTATGTGCAGGTGGCGAAAGATATTGAACGGCAAGGCTATCGACCCGACCGCGATTTTCCGCGCCAGCGGGCGATCAATTTTGAGGCGAAGGCCGCCATGCCGCCAAGCCTGCTGCAGGACATCAAGCGCCATGGCTGGCCTGTGGCCAAGGGAGCGGGATACCCCACCGTGATGCTGATCGAGCCGGATCTGACGCTGGCCTCGCCCAGCCGCGCGGATCTGCGCCGCCTGGAGGGGGTGGCCCGGGCCCTGGTGCGCCTGATCGACGACGTCCCCGATCTGGCCCATCGCTGGCAGGGTTCGGCGCCGGTGCGCAAGCGCTACCGGCTCAGGGTGGCGGGCGAGGAGGTGTCGGTATCGATTGGCATGGCGGCAGATGCGGCGGCGGGGGCGGCGGAAAAGGCGGCGGCAGAAGCGGTGGCGCCCGCGAACCCGAAGGAGCGGGTACCCGCGGCGCTGCAGGCCAAGGTGGACAGCCTGATGGCACCCATTGATGACTTCTGCGCCAGCCACCTCAATGAGGAGTACCGGCAGCTGATCCATGCAGCCGTCTGTGCCTTGGCCCGCAAGCGGCCTTCGCCGTTGCTGAGCGGCCGGGAACCCTCGTGGGCGGCGGGGGTGGTGCATGCGATCGGCATGGTGAACTTCCTGTTCGACAAGACCCAGTCGCCCCACTGCAAGGCGCCGGATATCTATAGCTATTTCGGCGTTTCAAGCCAGACGGGCCAGGCCCATTCCAAGAAGATTCGCGATCTGCTCAGGATCGGCACGTTCGACCCCAAGTGGATCCTGCCGAGCCAACTGGACAATTCGCCGATGGCCTGGATGCTGGAGGTGAATGGCTTCATGCTCGACATCCGCACGCTGCCGCTCGAAATCCAGATCGAAGCCTGTGCCAAGGGCCTGATTCCCTATGTGCCGGCGCTCAGGGATGGGGCCCCCAAGCAATCCTGAGGCCTGGACTCAGCCTCAGCCCCCTAGCCGCAGGCCGGCACCCACCACCACGAAAGCCACGGCCAGCGCGGTGATGCCCCGGATGTGCCAGGCCAGCCCGGACAGGTTGTCGTCGCGGAGGTGGGGGATCAGCCGCAGCCGGGCGTGCAACGCCAGGGCCGCAGTGGCGGCAAGCAGCAGCAGCTTGGCGCTCAGCAGCACCGCGATCGGACTCTGCAGGCTGAACAGGCCCCGAAAACCGGGCAACTCCAGCCCTGCCATCCAGAGCCCGCTGACCACCTGAACGGCCAGGGCCGTGAGCCCGAGGGGCTCGAACAGCTCCTCAAAGTCGCGGATCATCGCCGCCTGCCGCAGCCGCAGGGCTCGGGGCAACACCCCCAGCGCCAGCACCAGATGGCCGCCAGTCCACAGCGTGGCGGCCAGGGCATGCACGATCACCAGCCAGGCAAAGGCCGTCATGGCAGAACCGACGCAGCGGCTCTCACGATGGACCCTGCTCACCGGGTGGGGCGGCTGTCGCTCTACAACCGATCACAGAGCGGCACAGGGCGGTCCCGAATGGGGCCCGCACACGGAGGCAGGGGAGGCGACGAGAGCAGACCGATGACCCGCGCCGGAACCTGCTGACGCGAAGAACCTGAGGCAACGGGGCTGGCGGGACTCGAACCCACGACCTACGGTTTAGGAAACCGTCCGAACCCATTGGTAAACCTGGGATCTGGTCTCGACTTGCCTAATCACTTGCCTAAATGAGGGCCCAAAAGGCCGACTGGAAGCGCCGAGAAGCGCACAGGAAGGACCAAGCCCGACATCTTCGGGCAGCCCAGGCGACCAGCCAGGCCAAGGCTTATTCAAGGAAAAGTGCTCTTCCTTGAATAAGATGCGAGCCTATTCAAGGTTCGCGGCGGAGAGGCCATGAAGCGCGACGGGGCCGGCATCTACGAGATCACCAGCACCACCGGCGAAGAGGTGCGCGCCTTCGTGCCGGCGCCATTGCCGCCGGAGCCGCCCGTCCTGATCGCGGGCGCGCTGCAGGCGCTGCACGAGCGGGCCCTGCTGGCCTGCGGCCGCCTGGATGGGGTGTCAGCCCTGCTGCCGGATCGGGAGCTGTTCCTTTACGCCTACGTGAGGCGGGAAGCCCTGCTGTCCTCCCAGATCGAGGGCACCCAGTCGTCGCTCTCAGACCTGCTGCTGTTCGAGCTGGAGGAGGCCCCCGGCGTCCCCTTCGATGACGTGGTCGAAGTATCCAGTTACGTGGCGGGGCTGGAGCACGGCCTGGCGCGGCTGCGGGAGGGCTTCCCCCTTTCCTCGCGGCTGCTGCGGGAGATCCACGCCCGCTTGCTGGCCAGGGGCCGCGGAGCCGATCGGCTGCCCGGCGAGTTCCGCCGCAGTCAGAACTGGATCGGCGGCACCCGGCCTGGCAACGCCAGCTTCGTGCCACCGCCGCCTGGGCTGGTGGACACGTGCATGGGCCAGCTGGAGCACTTCATCCATGGCACTCCAGATGGTGCCCACTCCCTGCCGGTGCTGGTGCGAGCCGCCCTGGCCCACGTGCAGTTCGAGACCATCCACCCGTTTCTGGACGGCAACGGTCGCTTGGGCCGGCTGCTGATCGTGCTGATGCTGATCGACGCCGGGGTGCTGCAGCAGCCGCTGCTCTATCTGAGCCTGTTCTTCAAGCAGCACCGCAGCCGCTACTACGAACTTCTCAACGGCATCCGAGAGGACGGCGACTGGGAGGCCTGGATCGGTTTCTTCCTCGAAGGCGTCGAGAGCACGGCGACAGCTGCCGTCACCACCGCACACCGGCTGCTGGCGTTGTTCCGCGCCGATGAGGCCCGCCTGAGCGGCCTGGGGCGTTCAGGCCCCAGCGTTCGCCAGGTGTTTGCCGCCCTGTGCCGGCGCCCACTCAACAGCATCAAACAGCTGAGCACCGTCTGCAGCCTCAGCTTCCCCACCACAGCCAAAGCCCTGGAGACCCTGGTGGAGCGGGGCATTGCGCGGGAGATCACCGGCGGGCAGCGCAACCGCCTCTTTGCCTACGACGCCTATCTGGCGATTCTCAGCGAAGGCGCTGAGCCGCTCTGAAAGGGCCCAGACCTACCCAGGTGGGAGTGATAGGCCGATCTCCATAGCCTCAGGAGACACTGATCGACACGGCCGTGGCTGGCAGCGACCCCCTGACCCCGGTGGAAAGGCTGTTCATGGAGGCCGGCTAAAGCCGGACTTACTACCTGCTCTGGAGGGTTGGCACCCTGCCGAGCCTCCAGACCATGGCCGCCTTCGCGAGGCTGGGCAGCGGCTGGCCCAGCGAGGCGTTCGACGACGAGACAGAAGAACTGAAGCTGGCCAAGGGGTGGCTCGAAGGAAAGGCCCGCAGAGCAGCGGCAGCACGGGAGAAAGGGGCCCTCGAGGAAAAGGCTGTGGAGAGTCCGGCATACGTGGGTCCTGGCTACGGCCCGCTGATGACCAGCAGCGAGGCCCAGAAGCTCATCCAGGAGGAGATCGAGACCGGGAGGCCTGTGACCCTGAAAGCCTTCGAAAACGCTCTCAGGCAAGCCGCAAAGGCCGCCAGGGGCAACCCGGAAGCATTGCCCGTACAGCTGGGCGGCCAACACAAGGACTGGCAGTTGGTGGAGCTGGGATCGAAATCAGGAGGGCATGGGAAGGGGCACCGACTGCGCAGAAGGGCCTCCTCACACCAGGGGTAGCGCCACTCCCGCCTTGTGACACCAGATATCGCGGCTAGCTTGCCTTAGTCACAGATCGACACGGGATGACACGGGAACGGTTCTCAGGCGCACCTGGCGCCGAAGCCGGCGACGCCCCGCTCAACTGGCTGGACCCAGCCCTGATCGGCAACGGCTCACAGCCACCCGCCGGCGGAGCCCATCAAGACGCGGAGCCACCTCACTGGGCCACAGGCCAGTTCAGAGAACTGGGCGAGGCCCTCAAGCCCTGGGGTTTCCGATGGCCACAGCCGAAACCCTCCCCGGAAGGCAACACCCGTGGCAGCGCCGAGGGCCTCTTCCTCAGGGCAGGACAAAGCCCTGTGGCTTACTTGAACTGGAAGCACTCCTCGCGCCATCAGCTCCGAACGGCCCGGCTGTTCCTGCTGATGCGACAAGGCTGGAGCACCGATGCCATCCAGGACGCCATCAGCGAAGTCGCCCTCGCCAGCTGGTGGCTTAGTGGGGAAGCCGTCAACTGGGGCTACGACCCGATCAGCCGCAAGCCCAGCCACGCCCTGGTGGCCTATCTCCACACCAACCCGGCCAAGATCGAGGCGGCGTGGCAGCAACGCCTGCAGCAGACCCAGCAGGCTCAGCGGGCCAGGTCGGCACCTCCATCGCCCCCGCCAGCACCCAAGCAAGCGCAAGCCCCTCGGCTGAGCTCCACCGAGGTGATCGCCCAGCTGGAGCCGCACCTTGTCGACGGCTTCAAGAAGCAGCTGTACCGCGCAGCAGAACGCTTCAGGAAGAACGGACGACAACAGCCCGAACCTCTGGGTGGAGCGAGCAAGGGATGGATGCTGGTGGAGGCGGGCTCCGGCGGCCACCGCGGAGCGCACCTCCTACAACGCATCGACACCTGACTCAATGCCGCCATCGCGACCCTGGCGTTCGACAGGAACTGGCCGGATGGGGCACAGGCGACGGCCTGCAAGACGTGCAACGCCAGGGATTACCTGAACTGAGCCACCAAGATCACAACAGCTCCTGAGCAACAGCACAAATCAACACCGAGAAGCACAGACAAAGCCAATAAGTCTTACCTTCTGCGGGTCAATCTGGCCTAGACTTTGCGGCAGCCAGATGGCAGCCCGTGGATAGCGTCCCCGCAGAAGATTGCCACAGCGGGGAACATCCTCAAGGCACCGATGCAGTGGAAGAACTGCGTAACTCCGCGCCAACAGAAGATGCAGATGGCAAGCCGGTCTGGGGCGACGGCAAGCAGAAGAAGGCGGCCAAAGGCGCCCACCCCCGCTGCAGGCAACCCCCACGCCCAACGGCAGAGGCCCCCTTCGCGCCGCGGCCCAGTCGCCAGGAGGTCGAGCGACGCATCGCCGAAGCCCAGCTCTGGATCGCGCAGCGGCTGCCCCTGATCGAGATTCGGGACAATGCCGCCCGAAATTGGGGGATCGCCAACACCAAGACGGTGGGCCGCTACCTCTCTCTGGCCCGCCAGCGGATGGTGGAGGAGCTCGTCCAGAACCGCCTGGAGCACCAGGCGGCCTACATCGAAGGACTCTCGGAACTGATCCGTCGCTCGATAGCCGCTGAACAGTTCAATGCAGCCGTCGGCGCCTACCGGGTGATGGCCGAGGTGACCGGGATGCTGCGGGCTCCGCTCAAGGCACCGGAGCCCCGGCCATGACCGTGAGCCCTTGGCTTGGCACAGCCTCCGGCCTGCAGCAGGGGTTGCTCACGGCAGCGGGGGATGCCTGGGGCGACTGGGGACTGCTGGGTGTGCGTGATCCCTCCCTCGCTCCCGATGCCTCTTCCGTTGCCGCGGACAACTTCCGGAGGTTCATCACCGCGTCCTATCCGGGCTACGCCTTTCACACCTGGGCCGAACGCCTGATTGCCCTGCTGCAGCGGGTGGCCGATGGCGAGCTGCATCGTCTGATCGTCTGCTGCCCACCGCGACTCGGCAAATCGCTGCTGGTCTCCAAGCTGTTCCCCGCCTACTGGGTGAGTCGCTACCCGCATCGCTTCTGCGCGATCGCCTCCTATTCGGCCGAACTCGCCTACGCCCACAGCCGTGAGGCGCGCCACTTCTACCGCTCCTGCGGCCACCCCCTCTCGAAGGACTCGACAGCCGTGGGCAACTGGCTGACGCCCCAGCGCGGCGGCTGCATTGCCGCCGGGGTGCGGGGTCCGTTTACGGGCAAGGGGTATGCCCTCGGTGTGATCGACGACCCTTACAAGGGCCCGGAGGATGCCGGTAGTGCTGCCCAGCGGCAGAAGCTGATCGAGTGGTTCCAGTCCGTCTGGCTCACCCGCGCCGAACCCGGGGTGAGCGGCACGGCGGGGGCCGCCCAGGTGGTGGTGCTCACCCGCTGGCATCAGGACGACCTGATCGGCTGGCTGCTGGAGCAGGAGGCGGGGGAGGCCCCCCAGCACTGGCATGTGCTCAACCTGCCAGCTCTTGCTGAACCACTGGAGACCAGCCTGAGCTTTCCGCCCACCTGCAGCGTGGAACCCGAGTGGCGTGAGGCCGGTGTTCCTCTCTGCCCGGAGCGCTTCCCGCTGGCCGAGCTGGAGCAGATCCGCATCCGCGCCGGCCGTTACTGGTGGGAAGCGCTGTACCAACAACGGCCCTCTCCGGCAGAGGGTCTGCTGTTTCGCCGCGCGTGGTTGCGGACGGCCCCCGTGCGCCAGAGCAGCAGGGAGAGCAGGGCTTTCGCCCCACTGGTGCTCTCCTGCGACCTGTCCTTCAAGGGCGGTGCCGAGAACGACGCCTGTGGCTTTGTGCTGCTGGGAATGGTGGATCAGAGCCGGGCGCCGCAACCGCTGCTTCAGGCCCGGGAGAGCGGCCTGCAGCTGCACCCGAGCAGTGCTGCCCTGGCAAACACCGCAGCGGACCCTCGCGGTACGCCGCCGTTTCTGGTCGAGGTGCTCTGGGCCCAGCGCCATCAGCTCGATCTGCCGGGCACGGTGAACTATCTGCTGCAGAGCCTGGATGCCCTGAAGCGACAGGGCCTCAGCCCCGATGCCGTGTTGATCGAAGACGCCGCCAATGGCCCGGCGGTGTGTCAGCTGCTCAGGCGCAAGATCCCCGGGTTGATCGCCATCCGGCCGCAAGGCAGCAAGGTGAGCCGCGCCCATGCCGTCGCACCTTTGCTTGAGGCGGGGCAGGTGGGCTTCCAACGCCCCACGGAGGCGCTGCAGAGCGAACTGCTCAGCTTCCCCACCGGCGCCCATGACGACCTGGTCGATGCCTTCTGCCAGGGCGTGATCTGGCTGCAGCAGCAGCACTGGCGCAGCAGAGGCCGGAGTGAGCCGCCGCGGCCACTGCTGTTCTCCCACTGATCTTCTGCATCCGATCCCGATGACCCCCCATCGCCCCAGACCAAGCGGACAACTTGCCGGTGCAAACCCTGCCGTCCGCGCCCCCCGATCCAGGCAACCGCGTGCCGCCCGCTGCACCCATGCCGCTGCCGATGCCCTGGTGCTGGAGCATCTGGAGTTCGCCTACCGGGTGGCCGGGCACTACGCCGCCCGAACACCGATACCCCGCGACGATCTGCAGCAGGAGGCCGCCATCGGCCTGCTGAAGGCAGCCCGCCGCTACGACCCCGGTCACGGCAGCCCCCGGCCCGGCCACTTCCGCGCCTATGCCCGCCCGTTCATCAACGGCGAGATCCGCCACTACCTGCGCGACAAGGGATTCCCGATCAGCATTCCCGGCCGCTGGCGGGAACTGAATGCCCGCGGCCGGAAGCTATTGCAGAGCGGCTGCCCTGTAGAGGAAGTGCCGATGCGGCTGGGAATCAGCCTGGAGCGCTGGGCCGAGATCGTGCGGGCCTGCGCCGTGCTGGTGGTGGCCTGGCCTGTGGAAGGAGTGGAACCGGAACCCTGAGGGGGTTCAGTCGGAGTCGATCTGAAACTCCATGCAACGGCTGGCGAAGGTGGGAGCCTGACGGCTGAGGATCTGCAGCAGGGCCTGGGCCGTGCGGGCCGGGTTGCGCTGCCGCGCCGCGATGGTTTCCAGGCAACCGTGCATCGCGCCGGGGTCGAGATCCAGCAGGTTGCAGAGGAACTGATCGGGCGTCACGGCCTCGATCCCGAGGGGCTCCAGAACCTCGGTCGGGAAGTGCCGCACGTTGAGGGTGACGATCACCTCGGCCTTGGCTGCGATCGCTGCCGCCAGCACGTGGCGATCACCGGGATCGCAGCCCAGCTGATCAGCGAGACCCGGTGGCGGCTCCACCAGGGCCTCGGGAAAGGCCCGTTCCATCGCGGCGCAGAACCGACTGGCCTTCTCTTGGGTACTGCGCGCATCAGCCAGAAGGTTGCGGACCGTGTCCTCCAGGATCTGCGGCGACCAGTGGACCCGGTACAGGTGCTCATGGGCTATTTCCAGCAGCAGATCTCTCAGCTCATAGGGATAGAGAACGCAGCTGTCGAGAAGAACGGGGAAGACGGCAGGTTCAAGCCAGAGGCTCACACCGCCTCCACCTGCATCTCCTGCCCAAGCTCGCTGAGCTCATCCAGGGCCCCGCGGCGGGCCTGCCTGCGCGCATCACGCAGCTGCAGTACATCGTTAATATGCAGGCGCCGATGACTGCCGACCATCACAACCGGCACGGCCTTGTCGTCGATCAGTCGGTAGAGGTAGGGCCGCGAGACGTTGAGGATCTGGGCAGCCTGCTGTGTGGTGAGCAGGGCGTCATGGGGCAGCACCGTGACCGCCTCACCGCGCTTGAGGTTGTCGAGCAGGCCCCGCATCAGGCCATAGAGCGGCGCCGGCACCAGGTGCTCTTCGCCCCGGGGACCGACCAGGCGTGCCTCGCCGGCCTGAAACAGGGCGAGCAGTTCATCCAGCTGCTCCGGCAGCATGGAATCGGGCGTGATGGTGCCTGGCACCGCGGGTGTCGCGACCATCGAAACCTCCTCCCCTGTCGTTGCTTAACCGTAATAGGCGTAACCGGCGCTCCGGGGCAAGGGGCTTCGGCAAGAGGGGGAAAGCGGCACCGCCCTGAGCCAGTCCAACGCCACTGCTGTTCGTGCCGCGGCTCTGCTGCTGCAGGAGGCGCCTGAACTCCAGCGCCGCCGCGGCCAGCTGCAACTGGTGGCCGACTGCTGGAACCTGCTGGAGGGGCGGCGCGAGCACTTCCTGCCGCGGGGGGAGCGCGAACCGGAGGCGGCCTATCGGCGCCGGGTGGAGGCAGCCCTGCCGTCGGGGTTCTTCCGCGATGCGCTGCGCACCTTCGCGGGGATGTTGTCGCGGGAGAACTGGACGGCCCTGCCCTCTGGGCTTGAGCTGGTGCTCAGCGATGTCGACGGACGCGGCACGGACCTGGGTGCCTTTCTGGCCGCAGCCGACGTCCTGGTGCTGCGCGACGGCGGCTGCCTGTTGCTGGTGCTGCCGCCCGATCACCTCTGGCCTTCTGAAGGAGATCGGCAACAGGCCCTGCGCCGGGGTGATCGGCTGTCGCTGCCCCGCCTGCAGCTGATCCCCCGCACGGAGCTGCTCAACTGGCAGCTGCCCCACTCCCATGGCCTGCCGGTGCGGATCACCTGGCGGGAACAGGAACCCGCGCCATGGGGCCGACGGCCAGCGCTGCATCCGCCCGTGCGGAGCGCGGTGGGGCACGAGTCGATCCCAGTGCAACAAGCTTCCACAGGACAGACAACGCGGTCTCGACTACAACAGGATCAAGCCCAGCCACCCAGCCATGGCCTTCTGGTGGGTCAACCACAAGCAGACCTTCAAGGAAGAAATCCAAGGGGGTTTTGTGTGGTCACCGAAGACCAATGCCAATGGCGCCCGCAATGTGAGTTACGTCAACCTCACCCGCTGCACGCGCGGGGATGTGGTTTTCAGCTATGCTAACGGCCGGATCAACCAGATCGGAATGGTGGAAGCGGCGGCTGTCACTGCACAGAAGCCGCTGGAATTCGGGAATGCCGGGCAGAACTGGAATCCGGAGGGATGGTTGGTGCGGGTGAACTGGGGCCCTCTGCAGCAGCCTCTGGTGCCGCAGACCTTCTTCGAGCTGCTGCAGCCGCTATTGCCCGAACGTCACAGCCCGATCAGCACCACAAGCGGGCGAGGCAATCAGGGCATCTATCTGGCGGAGCTGAGCGAGGTACTGGGCGAGCTGCTACTGAAGCTGATCGAAGAACACGCTGACCCCGCTGTACGAGTACATCTGGTTGTGCTGGCGGAGGAGGGCGACTACACCGCCGCCCTGTTGAATGACATGCAGCAGTTGCAGAAGGTGTCGAGCATCACGGAGCGCGATGCGCTCACCAAGGCGCGGTTGGGGCAAGGGTTGTTCCGCCATGAAGTGGCGAAGCTGGAGCCGACTTGCCGTGTGACAGGGCTGGCGCGGCAGGAGTTTCTGGTGGCGAGCCACATCAAGCCTTGGCGCGACTGCGACAACAGTGAGCGTCTGAGCGGCGCCAACGGATTGCTGCTCTCACCCCATGTGGACAAGCTGTTTGACCGGCACTGGATCAGCTTTGATTCCGGCGGCCAGCTGTTGTGCGAGCACGAGGCCGCCTGCGAGGCGTTGCGCTGCTGGGGGATCGATGGAGCCAACCTGATTCGGCCGTTCAACAGGGACCAGGAGCAGTTTTTGCAGGCTCATCGCCAGGCGCTGCGGCACTGATCCGGTACCGGCAGGAAGCGCTTGATGAAGGCCTTCAGAGGCATGGCCCCGCATCGGGGCATCCAGCTATCGCTCCCGGGCAGCCGACGCCAGACCTGCACCTGAAGCTCAGTGTTTGGCTGCTGTTGGAATTCCACCCGGTAGCGGTACGCCGCATCAGCTGCGGCGTCGGGACCGGCCAAGGCGATGCTGCCGGGCTGCGTGTTCACGAAGCAGGCAGGGAACTCAGCCAGCTGACTGCAGATCCGTAATGCAGCGGCGAACCGCCAAGCGGCACCTGCGGGGTAGCCATCGTGATGGAGGTAGAGATAACGGTCGGGCTGGCCGGGGAAGCCGGAGAAGCTGTAGGTGGCAGGTGTTGTCAAAACGTATTGGCGACGCTCTGTTCTTGTGCCACCGCCGTATCAACCAAGCTCCCCGATGCGGCTCTCGCGATCGAGGAACAGCACCCGCAGCAGCTGGCCGGCTGTGCCCAGCAGATGGACGGAAACCAAGCGGATCGGGCACTGGCGCTCGATCGGCCCGCGGCTTGGCTGAGCGGGGAAGAGAGGGCGAGCCATGGCAGGGATGGCGAACGACACCACCACCGCTGGGCCCCGGTGAGGCCAGCGCCGCGCAAGGGTCGCGGAACGCAGTGGAGCGACTCGCGTCAGCCCTTGCGTGGTGCGGGAGCCCGGGCAGGCCGGGTGGCGTGATCGCCAGCCCCCAGGGCTTTGCTGGCTCTGAGTCAGTAGTCCTCGGGGAACAGCACGGTGGTGATGGGCCCATCGCCTTCGCCGCGGAGGCCTTCCGTGATCACCCAGATGGTGCCGTGCTCTGGTGTGTCGTAGCTGGTGAAGAGGCGGCCTTCCGCATGGGAGTGGTCCGAATCGTTGGCGGCTCTGTCCTCCGCATCGAGATCGCCCCAGTCGCGGCCCGCATGACGATCGAGCAGGCCGACGATCACCTCATGGGGGACGGCAGCGGCGGCTGGCCGATGCACGCCGCGGTGCAGCCGTGGCACGCTGAAGGACGGCCGTCGTCGACCGCAGCGCGTCGTCAGCGCAGCCGGAACCGCCGGTCTCACCATGCCTGGCAGACAAGCAGGGCAGGACGAGTCAGGAGCGGACGGCACTGCTCGGGATGCCCGAGTGCAGCACGGACCTCGCGCAACTCCTAACGACCTCCTAATTTGGACAAAATTAGGAGTTGATTGGGAGTTGCCCACCCGTCTACCCCGCAGACCTCCATCGCTGGAGGCACTGCTCGCCCAGGCCGGCGGGTTGCATGAGGCCATGCCCGTGCTCGCGCAGCTCGCCCAGACCAGCGGGGGAGAGCGGTATCTGCACTGGGATGAGCTGCGCCACCGCCCTGCCCCGCAAGGCCTGAGCCATGAGCAGTGGTGGCTGGCGGAAAAGCTCTCCAGACGCGGCACCGGCACTCAGCTGCCCCTGCTGAGCAGCGATGGCAGCCCCTTCTGGTTCTGCCAGCCGCCGCTGCTGCTCAAGGGTCTGCATGAGATCGACATGAAGGCCGGGGCCAGCGTGATGGCACCAGAGGCCGTCACCACGCCCTCCTCACGCGATCGCCACCTGCTGAGTTCACTGATGGAGGAGGCGATCACCTCCTCCCAGATGGAGGGCGCCGCCACAACCCGTGACGTGGCCAAGGCCATGATCCGCAGCCACCGCGCACCGAGGGATCGCTCCGAGCAGATGATCCTCAACAACTTCCGGACGATGCAGCGGATCCGGGAACTGAAGGATCACTCATTGACTCCGCAGCTGGCGCTGGATCTGCATCGGCTGGTGAGCGAGAAGACGCTGGACGACCCCGCCGATGCCGGCCGGCTACGGCCTCCCGGCATGGAGGTGGTGGTTGATGACATCTATGGCACGGTGTTCCACGTGCCGCCGGCAGCAACAGAGCTGAAAGCGCGGCTGGAGCAGCTATGCCGTTTCGCCAACGGTGAAACCCCGGCCGTGTTCATCCACCCGGTGGTGCGGGCGATCACCCTGCACTTCTGGCTGGCCTATGACCACCCGTTCTGCGATGGCAATGGCCGCACAGCCCGGGCACTCTTCTACTGGTCGATGCTCAAGCAGGGGTACTGGCTGTTTGAGTTCATCTCGATCTCCTCGGTGATCAATCAGGCCCGGGCGAGGTACGAGCGCTCATTCCTGCTCTGCGAGACCGATGACAACGACCTGACCTACTTCCTGCTGGCCCAGGTGACGGTGATCCAGCAGGCGATCGCCAACCTGCACGCCTATCTGGAGCGCAAGGCCAATGAGGTGGCCGTGCTGCAACGGCGCCTGGAGGGCATGGATGGGCTCAACCACCGCCAGCTGGCCCTGCTGCGCCATGCCCTGAGCCATGCCGGGTTCCGCTACACGGTGCTCTCCCACCAGAACAGTCATGGCGTCAGCAACCAGACCGCCCGCAGCGATCTGCAGAAGCTGGCAGGCCGCGGCCTGCTGACCCCGGAGAAGGACGGCAAACGCGACTTTTTCCGCGTGCCCGCTGATCTACCAGCGCGCCTGGCCTTGCGCGCCAGGGTGTGAATGCGCCGCATCAGCGACGAAACGCCTCCTTGCTCGTCACCGGCCGCAGCCTGCTCATGGAAGCCCAGGGCCCAGTCATCCATGGCGTCGACCAACTCGATGGCCCGCTGCAGCGTGGTCACCGCAACCTCCACCGCACCCTGCTCGTTGAGCACCGCCTTCTCCAGCAGGTGCAGCAACACTGCGACCCCGCAACACCTTGCCCGCTGATTTGCCGTAGAGCGCGCCCAGCGAGAGCCGATAGCCCCGACTCGCCTCCTTCACTCCTTGAAAGCCGCTGCTGTGACTGGCATCTCAACAACGGGGCTGGCGGGACTCGAACCCACGACCTACGGTTTAGGAAACCGTCGCTCTATCCGGCTGAGCTACAGCCCCCGAGCCCATCGGCCAAAGGCCAAGAGCAAGGCTGACGATAGATCGGCAGGTTCAGCGCTGGGCAAAGCGGCCACCAGGGCCTGGCCTGGGCCCACTGGCGGCACGGAAGCTGCGACAAGGGCAGGTTCTAACCTGAACCCCGAAAGCAGGCGAGGTGATCGCAATCGGAGCGGAACCGGCCCTCGGGCCGATCTCCGGGTCCGGTTGAGGAAAGTCCGGGCTCCCCAACGGCCAGGCTTGCCGGGTAACGCCCGGTGCGGGTGACCGTGAGGACAGTGCCACAGAAACACACCGCCGATGGCCCCCTCAAGGGGCACAGGTAAGGGTGCAAGGGTGCGGTAAGAGCGCACCAGCGGCATCGAGAGGTGCCGGCTCGGTAAACCCCGGCTGGGAGCAAGGCCCAGGGACAACGGTTGGCCGACTTCCCCGTCCCGATTCAAGCGAGCCGCTCGAGGCCGTCGGTAACGGCGGTCCCAGACAGATGATCGCCCCCACCAGCTCGGGCCTTCGGGCCCCAGCAGGCGGAGAACAGAACCCGGCTTATGTCCTGCTTTCACCCCATTCCCGCTCCACCTCCTCCCCCATGACCCCGGAGCGCCGCCAGCTCCTGATCGCCTTCCTGCTCAGCCTCGGGCTGGATCCCACGGCCCCAGGCGGGCCCGGCGACAGCGCCGCCGCCCTGGCCCCGATCGAGGAGGCCCTCAGCCACAGCTCCGCCGGCCTGGGCCGCAACCACGAACAACTGGAGTTCCTGGGTGATGCGGTGCTGCGCCTGGCCGCGTCCGAATTTCTGGCCCATCGCTACCAGAAGTTGGGCGTGGGTCAGCGCTCCAGCCTGCGGGCCCAGCTGGTGAGTGATCGCTGGCTGAGCGAGCTGGCCGGGCGCATCGGCCTCGAACCGCTGCTGCATCTGGGCGCCGCCGCCGCCGGCGATCGGGCCGGTCGCGCCACGGTGCTGGCCGAAACCTGCGAGGCCCTGATCGGCGCCATCTATGGGGCCTGGGGCGGCCCCCAGGGCGGTCTGGAGCCGGTGGAGCGCTGGCTCGCGCCCCACTGGCAGCAGAGCTGCCAGGAGCTGCTGGCCGATCCCCATCGCCACAACTGGAAATCGGCCCTGCAGGAATGGAGCCAGGCCCAGGGCCGGGGCCTGCCCCGCTACGAAGGCGAAGAACGCAGCCGCAGCCACGGCGATCCGCGCCGCTTCCACTGCCGCGTGCACCTGGGCGAGCAGACGCTGGGCACCGGCTGGGGCGGCTCCCGTCGGGACGCCGAACAGGAGGCCGCCCGCATGGCCCTGGAAAGCCTGCCAAACCAGGCAACGCCGCAGACTTCAGATCCGACGCCGCAGGGCTGAGAAAAGCCCCATTAACCGGACAGAGAACGGGGTTGACCAGAGATCCCGGTGACGTCAGAGCCTGGGGCGAAGCGATCGCCCCCGGTGCCGCCCGGGGCCTTGGCCCATGGCCTGCTGCCACCGCAACCGGGGGCGGACCGAGGCCCCATTCAGCCCAGGCAGCGACTTGGGCCGCGGCCTGAAACCGGGAGCCGATCTGGGGCCGCTGCCCCCTGGCGTTCAGGCCTGCTCGAGGGTGGTGAGCGGCATGGTCACCAACTTGTCCCAGTTGCCACCTTCAAACAGCACGGCGGCCATCGAACCGCTGATGCGCTGCACGAAGCCCTTGTAGCCGTTGTAAATGGAGCTTTGATCACGCACCACCACGGTGGTACCAGGCAGGATCGGCAGGCTGGCCATCGCAAACCGCCGCGGGCGGGACTGAACAGTAAGCACCATTATCGACGGGGGAACCGCCCGGCTGTACGGCCCGGGGCAACCACGGCTCATTGCTGCCAGCGGCGCACCAACCCGGCCCGGTCCCCAGAATCCGCCCAGCAACTCGCGAACGCCCGCCCCATCACCTTGTCAACCACCCCACCAAGCGACGCCGCCCACCCCCCGGGCCGCACCCAGACCGACGCCAGCACCGGCGCTGGCTCCGACCCCGACCAGCTGGAGTTGATGGCCGTGGGCAAACTCGTGGCCGCCCAGGGGCTGCGGGGCGAACTGCGGGTGCTGCCGATGAGCGACTTCCCCCAGCGCTTCACCCGACCCGGCCAGCGCTGGCTGCAGGGCAAAGCGTCCCAGCCGCCCCAGGTGGTGGAACTGCTGCACGGCCGCCAGCTGCCTGGCAAGGAGCTGTTCGTGGTGCAGCTGGCCGGCATCAACAGCCGCGAAGCCGCCGAAGCTCTGGTGGGCCAGGAGCTGCTGGTGGCCGCCAGCGACCGCCTGCCCCTGCAACCGGGCGAGTTTCATCTGCTGGACCTGGTGGGCCTGGAGGCCCGCTTGCTCGAGCCCGATGGCAGCCCCGGCGCCCTGATCGGCCGGGTGAGCAACCTGCTCCACGCCGGCAACGACCTGCTGGAAATCGAGCGGCCGGGCGAGCCGACCCCAGCCCCACTGCTGATTCCGTTTGTGAACGCGATCGTGCCTGTGGTGAAGCTGAACGAGGGCTGGATCGGCCTCACCCCTCCGCCCGGCCTGCTGGACCTCTGAACCAGCCGGGACCGCCCGCGTCCGGTTGAATAGATACACCCAGTGCCCTCTACGGGTCGGCGACAGCGACCATGACCCAAACTCCGGCGCCAGCTCCCCTCGTACCGGTGATCCTCTGCGGCGGCACCGGCACCCGGCTGTGGCCGCTGTCGCGGGCCTCCTATCCCAAGCAGTACTGGCCCCTGGCCGGCGGCGGCGAAGAAACTCTGCTGCAGCAAACCCAGCTGCGGCTCGCCGGCCTGGCACGGCTGGCGCCGCCGCTGCTGATCTGCAACGAGGATCACCGCTTCATCGTGGCCGAACAGATGCGCCAGATCGGTGTGAACCCGGCGGCGATCCTGCTGGAACCGATCGGCCGCAACACGGCCCCGGCGGTGGCGGTGGCGGCCCTGCAGGCCAGCGCCCGCGGCGCCGATCCCTTGCTGCTGGTGCTCGCCGCCGACCATGTGATCCGCGATGCCGA
>CAMBZX010000002.1 GCA_945872185.1 Synechococcus sp. UW140
GTGATTTCAATCACCAGCCGGCGGGGATTGATAGCCATTGCCTCAATCCGTTCCAGTAGATCGGCAGCAAATCCTGACTGCTCCAGTTGCAACGGGCTCACGTTGATCGCCAGACTCCAGTGATCGGGGCGCTGGGGATGGTGCTGGAGCAGGCGCAAGGCTTCGCTGATCACCCAGCTGCCGAGTTCGAGCACCATGCCGGTGCGCTCGGCTTCGACAATCAACATTTCGGAGTCGATCGGCAGGCCCTGCTCCGGTTGCAGCCGCACCAGGGCTTCGTGGCCCAGAATTGCCGGGCTGCCATCGAGGTCGCTGCCGGTGAGGGCAACAATCGGCTGATAAGCCAGTCTGAGTTTTTGATTGAGAATCGCCAGGCGTAGTTCCTGGTGCACCCTGCAGCTGGAGCGAAAGTGCGCTTCGATGTTGGCATCATGCAGGGCCAGCGATTCAGCAGAGCTGCGTTTGGCGTGATACATGGCGACATCAGCCTGGCGCAACAGCTCATCGCCATCGATCAGGGGATCGCTCGTCACCGTGATCCCCACGCTCATCGTGGGCTCAAAGCGTTGACCATGCAGCAACCAGGGAGCGGCGATCCGCTGCTGCAGCATGCGGGCGATGGCGACGGCTTCGCTGCCATCGCCGATCCACCCCGTCAGCACCACAAATTCATCGCCCCCCAGGCGTGCCACCGTGGCCTCAGGCGGCAGGGCCTCCTGCAAACGCCGGCTGATTTCAATCAACAGATCATCGCCAACCTGATGGCCATGCATGTCGTTGACATCCTTGAAATGGTCGAGATCGCAGAACAGAACGCCGATCTGGCCGCCTCGCTCCTGCAACCGCCCCAGGGCCAGGGCCAGCCGCTCCCGTAGGCCGCGGCGATTCGGCAATCCGGTGACCGGGCATTCGCGCACCAGATTGGCCAGCAGCAGCTGTTGTTGTTGCAGTTCGCGATTGAGACGATCGCTGTGCTGGCGTTGCTGTTCCATGCGCTCGGCCGTGGCCTGCAGCTCCTGGTTGGAAATGCGGGTGCTGATATCACGGAGACAGAAGATCACCGAAGCGGGCACTTCAGTGTCCACCGGCCGCCATTCCATTTCGCACACCTTCAGGGGCTGGCGCTGCAGCACCACGGTGGTGGATCCGGGGATCTGGGAGATGGTGGCGAGCACCGCCTCAGCCAGCAGGGGATCGCCCTGATGATCCAGGGGCAACAGGGACAGGATCGGACGCCCGAGGCTGAGCATCCGCGGCTGATCGATGAAGCGATCGAATGAACGGTTGCACCACAGCACCAGGCCCCGGTGATCAGTGATCACCAGCGCATCGCTGATGGCACTGAGGGCCGTTTCCAAGCGGCCGAGAATGCGCCTCAGTTCCAGAATGATCGGTTGTTCGTTCAGCTCCGGCACCATGCCATTCACGTCTCGGCCGGAGTGCCTTGGGGCAACGGCGTCAGCGTGGCCCCGAACAGCCAGCGCTCGTGCTGTTTCTCAGCAACGATGAAATGCTCGGACACCACTTCCGAGCCGTCCTGGCAGATGGTTTTCAGCCGCAGGGGATGGGCCAGGATTGTGGAGGCTTCGGTGGCCTGGAAACGGGAGAAACCCAGCTGATGGGACATCCGGAAGGCCTCCGGCAGGATCACGCTCAGGGGCTGGCCCCGTAACTGCTCTTCGCTCCAACCATAGGCCTGCTGAAAAGCGGCGTTGATGGCGATGATGAGGCCGTTGTGGTCGTCAGCCAACACGAAGGGGCTTTCGCCATGGCGTAGCGCCTCAAGACTGGGAGGGGCTGGGCTCAACATCACCAGCTCTGCGGCTGGATCCGCCGCACTCTCCCAATCTCCATCCCGCCAGAGCCATGACAACCCCTAGGACACCACCCCAGACGGGCTGGGCGACGAAGCGATGACCAACAGGAGGAAATGA
The DNA here is from genome assembly GCA_945872185.1 of Synechococcus sp. UW140. Taxonomy (GTDB): domain Bacteria; phylum Cyanobacteriota; class Cyanobacteriia; order PCC-6307; family Cyanobiaceae; genus Cyanobium. The sequence continues at coordinate 1,935 of CAMBZX010000002.1, forward strand.
ACATAGCCCTAAAATAAAATGAATCCGTCAATTTCATTCTAACAAACAAAAAAACCCAGATCCAAAGACATGCAGCCTCTGGTATCCAGGTTCTTATTCATTCGAATGGAGCCAAGCGGATTCGAACCGCTGACCCCCTGCATGCCATGCAGGTGCTCTACCAGCTGAGCTATGGCCCCATAGGTGCGCTGGACGGGATTACCGCTGGAAAGGGTCCCGAAGCTGTGGCTGGTTAGCCGCAGAGCCCGAAGGCCTTGTCTGGCGCGAAGTGAGCTTACAACGCTGAGGGACCATCTTCAGACCTGGCGCCAGACCGCCACCAAGCGCCCCTGCACCGTGACCTGGTCGGCGGGCAGCACGATCGGGGCATAGGCCGGGTTCGCCGCCGCCAGGGTGACGGTGCTGCCCTGACGCTGGAAGTGCTTGAGCGTGGTGCCGCTACCAACGACCAACGCGCTGACGATCGTGCCGTTACGCAGCAGGGTCGGGTCGTTGACCGGCTCCATCAACACCAGATCGCCATCAGCGATATGGGCATCCACCATCGAATCGCCATTGACCGTCAGGGCGAAGAGCCCCCGGGTGTCGAGCACCGGCGTGAGATCCACCCGCTCCTGGACGTCATCAAAGGTTTCCACCAGACCCCCCGCCGCCACGGCCCCAAGCACAGGGATCCCGATGCTGCGGGCACCACCCAGCAGCTGCATGGTGCGGGCCTGGCCCTCCTGCCAGGTGATCCAGCCCTTTTGCTGCAGATGGCGCAGCCGGCTCTGGATCGGTGCCGGCGAGCGCAGCCCCATGGCCTCCATCATCTGGCGGATCGAGGGGCTGTGGCGATGGGCACCGATGTAGCCATCAAGCCAGTCATAAAGCTCCTGCTGGGCACTGGTGAGGGGCTGCTGGTCGGAGTGGGGCACCGGGGACGGCCATCGCTGATACAGATGTACCGCCTTGTCGGGCCTTTGTCCAGTGCAGATGGGCAACGCCAGTCCCTCATCAGGGGCTGGGGGCCAGGGGTGGCAAGGGTGGCGGCGGCGCCAGGCGGGGCCGCCCCGCCGCCGGCACGACGACTCCACCGAACAGCTCGGCCAGGGCGGCGATGCGCTCGGCTGGCGGCTCCGGGCCGAGATTCCAGAGGCTCTCGAGGTAGAAAAAGGCCACCCCGAGGCCCCGCTCCCGGTTGGCCTGCACCTTCTGGCGAATCAGCCCCATCGGGTTGGGACGGTTGCGCAGGCCGCTCATCACGGCAATGGCGGTGGGGATGCGCCGCTGGGTGTCCTGCACCTCAGGCCGGCTGAGCTGGGGCAGATAGCTCTCCAGATCGGAGCGATAGATCTGGATCAGCACCTCATCGGCGATGCCGCGCTGCACCCAGGCACGCCAGTCCTGCAGTTGCATCTTGTAGGCAAAGGCGTAGTAGTTGGGCGAGATCGAGAGGATCGTTCCGGGCCGGGCCTTGCGCACCGCACTGGCCAGGCGCTCCATGAAGGCGGTGAGGCGATCAGCTCGCCACTTCACCCAGCCAGCGTCCTCGACATCAGCAGGGGGTTCTCGGCCGGTCTCATTGCGATAGAGCGCCACGGTGTAGGGGTCATAGCCGAACTCCCGCGGCAGGCTCATGTGGTCGTCAAACTGAATGCCGTCGGCGTCGTACTCGCTCACCACCTCCAGCACCAGATCCGTGATCAGTTGCTGCACTTCCGGCCGGAAAGGATTGAGCCACACCACTTCACCAGCAGCACTGATGGAGGTGAGGCCACCATCGCGCTTGCTGGTGAGCCAATCGCGATGGCGCCTCGCCAGCGCCGAGTCGGGCGGTGCCATGAAGCCGAATTCAAACCAGGGCACCACCAGCAGGCCGCGGCTGCGGCCGGCAGCGATCAGTTCCGCGAGGATGTCCTGTCCCTGCAGCCCTCTGTAGGTGAAGTCCTGGAGTTGGCGCCCCTCGCTGACGCGGCTGGGGTAGTAGGCCATCCCACCGTTCCACACCACCACGTAGAGCCGGTTGAACTGCAGATCGGCCAGTTGGTTCACCATGGCCTGCATGCGGCTGCGATCACGCAGCAGCGGCATGTCGTTGGCGGTGAGCCAGACACCCCGCAACTCCCCTGGCTGGGAGCGAGCCGGCTGGGCAGGCAGCAGCTGAGCCGGCAGGAGCTGGGCAGGCAGTAGCTGGGCGCCACTGGGCTGGGCAAAGCTGGCCAGGGGCCCTGGCACCAGCCCTGCCAGCGTCAGCAGCCCTGCCAGCTGAATCAACCCTGCCCGCAGCGGGGATGGCCTTGGGCAGAGGGGCCGTCGACCACGCGCCATCGCCAAAAGTTAGCCAAGCCCAGGATCACCGTTCACCCGATTGCACCTCCTGCCCGTGCAGCCATGGTTCGGCCTGATGGAGGCGAGGCCGAGGCTGGAGCGGCCGTCCATCACAGCGGCACGGATCGCCAGCCCGTGCAGGCCCACTCTCCCGTGCCGCCGATCAGGCGTACTGATGGCCCAGTCCCGCGGAGAGGGGACTACAACAAGGGAAGGTCTTTCGACGTCTCGTTCCCATGCTGCTGCGCCCACTCCCTTGCCTTGCCCTGGCTCTGCTGGCGGCGATTGTTGGCCCTCCAGCCTGGGCAGACGCTCCAAGCCCCCGCTGCTCGAACGCCACCCTCAAGGGCACCTACCTCTACAACCACGTCGGCATCCTCGAGGGCCAGCCCTATGCCGAGAGTGGGCGAGAGGTCTACGACGGCAAGGGCGGCATCGTGCTCGTCTTCCAGGGCTCCGATGGCGCCGGCGGCACGGAGAAGGCCACCTACAGCGTCAGTGCCGATTGCATCGCCAAAGCCGTGTATGCCGATGGCCAGACCGCCACGAGCTTCCTCAGTCCCGATGGCCGTCGCTTCACATACACCATCACCGCGGCTCCAGGCGCGAAGCCCACAGCCCTCTCCGGTTCAGAGCTGCGGGTGGCCCCTTAGCCCCCCAGCAGGGCGGCAAGCAGGGCCTGCTGGACGTGAAGACGGTTTTCAGCCTGGTCGAAGACGCGGCTGGCGCAGCCCTCGATCACGCCGGCACTGATCTCCTCGCCGCGGTGTGCAGGCAGGCAGTGAAGCACGATGGCGCGGCTGTCGGCTTCGGCCAGCAGCTCTTCGTTCAGGCACCAGCCGGCAAAGGCCCGTTCCCGGTCGGCCTGCTCCTGTTCCTGGCCCATCGACGCCCAGACGTCGGTGTAGAGGGCGTGGGCCTGGCGCACGGCCGCCAGCGGCTCATGCACCACCTCGATCGTGGCCTGCCCTTGGGCGAGGGCGCGGGCCTGGCTCAGCACCGCCGCGCTGGGCTCGAAACCAACGGGACAGCCGATGCGCACGTTCACCCCCAGCAGCGCCCCGCAGAGCATCAGCGAATGGGCGACATTGTTGCCATCACCCACGTAGCTGAGGGTCAATCCATCCACGGCACCGAAGGCTTCCTGCAAGGTGAGGAAATCGGCCAGGGCCTGGCAGGGATGCTCGAGATCGGTGAGGGCATTGATCACCGGGATCGAGGCCCAGTGGGCGTACTCGGCGAGTTCCTCCTGGGCGAAGGTGCGAATCGCCAGGGCATCGCAGTAGCGGCTCAGCACCCGGGCGGTGTCGGCGATCGGCTCACCACGGCCCACCTGGGTGACGCTGGGATTGAGATCAAGGGTCTGACCGCCGAGACGGGCCATCGCCACCGTGAAACTCACCCGCGTGCGGGTGGAGGCCTTGCTGAAGATCAGGCCCAGCACCTTGCCGCCGAGGTCGATCTGACGCTGGCCACTCTTCAGTTCTGTCGCCAGGGCCAGCAGAGTTCGGGTTTCCGAGGCGCTCAGATCGGCCGAAGACAGCAGATCCCGGCCCTGCAGGGCGGACTGGGCTCCGAAGCCGGAGGGCGGACAGGGGGCGGACGGGGACTCCATGGAGCCGCTACAAAGATCCCTTATCCGAGATCACAGGCCCCTGCGTCAAGGGGGTTGTCGAGCTCAGAGGGATCCGGAGGCCTCAGGCCGCCCCCAGGGACTGGGGCAAGGTTCACCAGGGCTGACTTCTGGCTGGCCGTGGAAGGATCGATCCAGCCGCAAGCCAGGGTGCCCCACCATGTCGACACAGCAGCTGAATCGCTTCCTCCGCTGGGTACGCCAGGAGCCCAGCCGCCAACAGCTTCTGCGCGTGGAGGAACCGGAAGTCATTGCGGCCATGGCCCAGCAGGCAGGCTTTGAGGTGAGCGTGGGGGATCTGATCCGCCATCAGGGCAGGGCCACCAGCTGGCAGCTGCGGGATGACGAACTGGAGGAGGTGGCCCGTTGGCAGGCCAAGGGGCAGCCCTACTGGTGGCGCTTGATCTGGGACGTTTGGATCTGATGAAACTGGTGATCTGAGGCTGGAGAACAGGAAACGACGTCCAAGCCAACCCTTGCCAGCACACACGGGCCAGGCTGTCCACCCTGGCCCGTGCTCCAGCTCAGGCAGCCACAGCCGGTGCGTTCAACAGGGCGTCCTGAGGCATCACGCTGGAAGCGAGCAGATCCCTGAGTTCATCGCCCTCGATCACCTCTTTCTCGAGGATCTTCTGGGATATGGATTCGAGCAGATCATTGTTGTGACGCAGGATCGTCAGAGCCCGATCGTGGGCGCGATCCACCAAGCCACGCACCTCCCGATCGATCGCCTGGGCAGTGGCATCACTGACAACACGGCGGGGATTATTAGTGCCGCCGAGAAAGCGGCCACCGCCCTGCTTGTCATAGGCGAGGGGGCCGAGAGTGTCGCTCATGCCGTAGGTGCCCACCATCTGTTCCGCAATGTCGGTGGCGCGCTGCAGATCGTTGGCGGCGCCGGTGGTGACCTCACCGAAGATGATCTCCTCAGCACTGCGGCCGCCTAGCAAGGTGGCGATCTGGCCTTCGAGATCCTCCTTCGAGTTGAGGAAGCGCTCCTCCGTGGGCAGCTGCAGGGTATAGCCAAGGGCCGCCATCCCCCGAGGCACGATCGAAATCTTGGCCACTTTGCTACCGCCGGGCATCAGATGGCCGACGATCGCGTGGCCGACTTCGTGATAAGCCACCACCCTCTTCTCGTCGGGCTGCAACACCCGGCTCTTCTTCTCCAGACCCGCCACCACCCGCTCGATCGCTTCGTTGAGATCGCCCTGGGCCACGGTGGTGCGCATCGCCCGAGCCGCCAGCAGGGCCCCCTCATTGACCAGATTGGCCAGGTCAGCGCCCGCAAAACCACTGGTGGCCTGGGCGATGCGATCAAGATCCACCCCCTCGGCGAGTTTCACTTTCTTGGCATAGATGTCAAGAATCGTGCGGCGACCGGAGAGATCGGGGCGGTCCACCAGCACCTGGCGATCAAAGCGACCGGGCCGCAGCAAGGCGGCATCGAGCACTTCCGGCTGGTTGGTGGCCGCCAGCACGATCACCGGTTTGTCTTGGGCGGCAAAGCCGTCCATCTCAGTGAGCAGCTGATTGAGCGTCTGCTCCCGTTCGTCGTTACCGCCCATCATCCCCATCGAGCCGGCACGGCTCTTACCGATGGCATCGAGTTCATCGATGAAAATGATGCAAGGAGCCTTCTTCTTGGCCTCTTCAAACAAATCGCGCACTCGGGCCGCACCGGCCCCTACAAACAACTCCACAAATTCAGAGCCGCTGATGATGAAGAACGGCACACCGGCTTCGCCAGCCACTGCTTTTGAAAGCAACGTCTTGCCCGTACCGGGAGGGCCTACCAGCAGCACACCTTTAGGAATGCGGGCGCCAATCGCCGTGTAGCGCTCAGGGGTTTTCAGAAAATCGACGATTTCGGTGAGTTCGGTCTTGGCTTCATCGACACCAGCCACATCAGCGAAAGTGACGCGTGATTCCTCATCGGGCACATACACCTTGGCCTTGCTCTTGGTGAAGCTGAGGGCACCCTGGGCGCCGCCCATGCCACTGCGACGGGCGAAGAATTGCAGCACGACAATGAAGATCAGCGGCGGCACAATCCAGCTGAGGGCCGTGGTGATGAAGCTGGGCTTGCGCGGTGGCGCCGCAGCGAACTCCACCCCATGCTTCTCCAGCCGCTGGGGCAACTCCATGTCGAAGATCGGCGTGGTGGCCAGCACCGTGGGCGCGTCTTCGGCCGGGGCCTCCTTGAGTTCGTAGCGGATCTGATCGGAGGTGATGTAGACGCGCTTGACGTTGTCGGCGTCCACCTGGCCGATGAACAGCGAATAGGGAACCCGCGGCACCTGGTTGGCCGGATTCGGCAGGAAGTTGCTGACCAACAGCAGCACTCCGAAACCGATCAATAAAAGGTTGATGATCCCAAAGCGCCGGCTGGGGCGATTGTCGTCCTGGCGGATGGCCATGCAGCGTGGGGCGATCGTGGCGCCAGGCTAGGCCTGTGTGCCACCCGCCGGATCGCCCGCCTGTGGGGAGAACCGAATGCCACCCGAGTCCTCCATCCTTCCCACCCTGCGCCCATGTGCGGTCGCTACAGCCTCAGCACCGCGATCGACCAGCTGCTGCCGCGGCTGAAGGGCCCCCTGCCGCCGGGGCTGGTGCAGCACTACGCCCCGCGCCGGCAGGTGCGACCCGGGGAGCCGGTGCTGCTGCAGCGCCAGGAGCATGAACAGCTGCAGGTGGGTCTGGCGCTGTGGGGCTTCCTGCCCGAATGGAGCAAGGATCCCCTGGGGGTGCGCCGGCCGATCAACGCCCGCAGCGAAAGCGTGGCGGAGAAAGCCTTTTTCCGGGCTGCCTGGCGCCATCGCCGCGCCCTGCTGCCCGCCGATGGCTTCTTCGAATGGCAGAGCCGCACCGATCCGAACAGCGGCCGCCCCTACAAGCAACCCTGGCTGTTCCGCCGCCGCGATCGCCAGCCCTTCTGGCTGGGTGGACTGTGGGAACGCTGGAGCGGCCCCGATGGCGGCGAGCTGGAAACCTGCTGCGTGCTCACCACCGCTCCCAACGATCTGCTGCGACGGGTGCATGACCGCATGCCGGTGGTGATCCCCGATGGCCTGGAGCAGGCCTGGCTGGAGCTCGCCGATGGGCCCGGGCTGCGGGCCCTCGAACCCCTGATGGCGCCATGGGATCCAGCCGCCTGGGAGGCGGTGAAGCTGGACATCGCTCCTGGCGCTGGTGGCCCGGCAGCGCCCCAGCAGCTCAACCTGCTGGGCTGAAGGGCTTCGAATCTGCTGTGGCGACCAATCGGCCTCGCGCTCTGGGCGCCGCTGGGCTTGCTCCGCGGTTAAACAGGAACACCTACCGCCCGATCGCCACCATGAGCCTGGACCAACTCGATGCCTTCCTGGCCCATGCCCACGGCGATCCAGGGCTGGATCGCCAGCTACATGAACCGAAGGAGCTGGCCGATTTTCTGGCTCTGGCCCGCGGCGCCGGCTTCGCCGTGGACGAAAACGATGTGATCGCCGCGCAGCAGCGGGCGGAGCAGACCCTCAGCGACGAGGAGCTGCAGCGGCGAGCGGGAGAGGAGGCGCGGCGGTTGCGCCATTTCATCCCGGGGTGAGACCCGGTTCTTTGCCTGACGCTCCCTCCGTACCCCATGGCCCCGACTCCCAGCCCCGACGCTCCAATCACCCCCCCGGCCTGGCTGTTGCCCGATGGCCGCGAACGGGTGGCCGCCTACCCGCGGCCGCCGCTGCTGGAGTCCTGCGGCCGCCATGTGCGGGTGGAGGTGCTGGGCCGGGTGCTGGCCGACACGCACCGCTCGCTGCGGGTGCTGGAAACCTTCCATCCCCCCAGCTTTTATCTGCCGCCCGAGGGCCTCGATCTGACGCTGCTGCAGCTGGCCCCGGGTCACAGCTTCTGCGAATGGAAGGGGGTGGCCCGCTATTTCGATGTGGTGGCGCCGGGAGCCGATGGTTTGCCGCGGCGTCTGAGCCGGGCGGTGTGGCAATACCCCGAACCGGCTCCGGCCTTTGCCGCCCTCACGGGCTGGTATGGCCTCTATCCGGGCTTGATGGATGGCTGCTGGCTCGATGGCGAACGGGTGATCCCCCAGCCCGGCGGTTTCTACGGCGGCTGGATCACCGCCGAGCTGGAGGGACCGTTCAAGGGGGATCCCCAGCATCCGGAGCTGGTCTGAGCAGCAGATCGGCACCATGGCGCTGAACTGTCTCGAGGCTGGCCAGTAGCAACTGCTGACGCAATTGATGAAACGCCTCGATCTCGCCGCTGGCGGCGAAGGCCTCCAGCCGCAGCTGCACCCCCCTGCTATCGACTGCGCCCAAGTGGATCCGCTGGGGTAGATCCGCGGCCACAGCGGGATTCTGCTGGAGCTGCTGGGCCAGATCGGCGCAGATGGCAGCAACCCGGGGGAGATCCTCCGGGCGCAGCGGCAACTCGAGCAGCAGGCGGCGATGGTCGCGGCGGCTGGCGTTGGCCACCGCGAAGGTGGCAAAGATGGCATTCGGTACGAACAAGCGCTCGCGCTCGGGAGTCAGCAGCTCGCTGTAGTACATGCCGATGCGTCGCACCGTGCCGGCAAGGCGGCGATCGGGCAGTTCGATCTGGTCGCCGACATTGAAGGGGCGATAGACGTAGAGCATCACGCCACTCAGCAGGTTCTCCACCAGCGCCTTGGAGCCGAAACCCACCGCCGCCGCACCGATGCCACTGGCGGTGAGCAGCAGCATCGGTGACACCCCCAGCAGTCGCAGCACCTCCAGGCTCGCCAGCAGGATCACCACGGTGCTGATCAACTTGTCGATCAGGTCCAGCAGGAAGGCACGATCGCTGGGGTTGCGTTGTCTCAACCAGCCGGGATGCAGCTCGCCCTCGCCGATCAGCAGCCGCTTGCAACGCAGCAGCGTCCAGGCCAGGCCAAGGGTGACCATCAGATCCCGCACCTCCTGACCATCGCGGGGCAGGTTCCAGCCGAGGCGATCCAGCAGATCAAACAGCCACCAGCCCACCCCTGCCAGCAGCAACGTGGCGCTGACGCTCAAGCGGGACCGCTGCAACAGGGCCCGGCCCAGGGAGCCCCTGGGGCAGCGGCCTGCCAACAGCTGCAGCCCCAGCCAGGCCGCGGCCGCCAGCAGCAGGCTGAAGATCAACAACGGGAGCTGGAACGGGAGTCCGGTGTTCATGGTTGGAGCTGGCGATCGCCGCTGGGCTGGCCCAGCTGCCAGAGCAGATCGGGGCCGAGGCGGCGCAAGGCCACTCCATCCCAGGGAACCACCGCCTCCATCGCCAGCAGCCCCAGATCCCCCAGGGGTGTACGGGCCGCCACGCCGCCCAGCAGCTTGGGCGCGATCACAGCGGCGAGCCGCTGCACACAGCCCTGGCGCAGGGCCGCGGCCGCCAGTTCGGGACCGCATTCCCACAACACCTGATTGCAGCCGCGCTGGCCCAGGGCCGCCAGCAGCTCCCTGGGCTCACAGGCGGCCAGGGGCAGGCGCTCCACCCCCAGCCGATCGAGACGCTCCCAGGCCTCACGCGGCGCCTCCGGCCCATGGGCCACCAGGGTGGCGGCCACGGCACTGTCCCAGAGCTGGGCGCTGGCCGGTAGATCGAGGCTGCGGCTGACCACCACCCGCAGGGGTTCGGGATCGCGGCGACCGCGGCTGGTGAGCAGGGGATCATCGGCCCGCAGGGTGCCGCCGCCGACGATCACGGCGTCGACTTCGGCGCGCAGCTGATGCACCCAGGTGCGGGCGGCGGGGCCGCTGATCCACTGGCTGGCGCCATTGGGCAGGGCGATGCGGCCGTCGAGGCTCATCGCCCACTTGAGGATCCCCAGGGGCCTGCCACTGCTGATGCGATGTACAAAAGCGCGGTTCAAGGCCAGGGCCTCTGCTTCCGCCACCCCCGTGAGCACCTCGATGCCGGCAGCCCGCAAGCGCGCCAGGCCACCGCCCGCCACCAGGGGATTGGGATCGGCCATCGCCACCACCACCCGCGCCACCCCCGCCGCGATCACCGCCGCGCTGCAGGGCGGGGTGCGGCCCTGATGGCAACAGGGCTCCAGCGTCACCACCAGGGTGCCGCCGCGGGCCCGCTCACCGGCCTGGGCCAGGGCGCCCACTTCGGCATGGGCTTCACCGGCCCGGGCGTGATAGCCCTCACCCACCAGCTGGCCTGCAGCATCGAGCACCACGGCGCCCACCAGGGGATTGGGGCTGGTGCGCCCGGCCCCCAGGGCGGCGAGCTGCAGGGCGCGGCGCATCCAGGGAAGCCAGGGGGAGGCGCCTCCGGGGCCTGGAACACTCACCCCCTGGCCTCCGCCTCATCCCAGAGCGGCAGGCTTCGCCACTCCTTCACGACATAGGGAGGGACCGGCAGCTCCGTGAACACCCTGGGGAGCTCCAGGCGCAACGGGCGGTTGTTCTCCAGGTCGGCCAGCAAAGGGGAGAGGTCGAACTCCGCGGCAGCGGCGCGACCATCGCCGGCCAGTTTGGGGCTGCTCAAGGTGGTGTCGGCCAGCTCCCAGAGGCGCCTCCCACTGACTACCAGCAGCGGGGTGGGGTGATCGAGCCGCACCCGACCGGGATAGCCCACGATCCGCAGGGTGATCGGAGCCTCCGGCCGGGGAGGGCCCTCGCGATAGGCCACCACCTGCCAGCTCTGATAGTCGAGATCCCTCAGGCTTTCGAGGCTGCGCACCACGCCGGTGCCGGTGGTTTCATCGGGGTGGGCATGGATCAGGGCGAAGAACCGCCCAACCGCAGGCCCCAACCGTGCCGACGGCGCGGCTAACGCCACAGGTCCAGCAGCAGCGGCCACACAGCCTGGTTCAACCAACAGCAGAACCACACCCAGCAGCAGCGAGAGCAGGAGACGCTTCATCGCTGAACCGCCCTGGGCTGGGAGGTGGTGGGGTGGGGGGCCTGCGGCTGGGCCTCCGCCCCGGGGATCGGCTGCCAGTCGGTGTGGGTGGCCCAGAGGGCCCAGATCGCCATCGCCCGCAGGTAGTGGCAGGCGCGGAAGGTGCCCGCCGCCGTGATCGCCTCCGGGGTGCGGAACTGCAGGCCGCCCACGTACACCTGCTCCACAACCGCGCCGCAGATCGCCAGAGCCGTGCCGCCCTCCCCCATCAGCCGGTAGTAGGCGGCCAGGCCGAAATTGATACCGGTCCACACTTCCAGGGGGTGGGTGCCGTTGGGATCGAGCGGCGTGCCATCGCGGCGCAGGCCGTTGGCCACGCCCAGCTTGCCGCCCTGGAAGCCTTCGAAACAGGCCTCCTTGACGGCCTTGAGCGAGGAGAGGGCCCGCTCGTCCGCCACCACCGGCGGCAGCCCTAGCAGGCGAGCATAGAAATCACCGCAGAGCTGGTCCGCCATCACCACCGGCGTGCCGCTGTCGGCATCGATGTTGTAGTACTCGCCGTTCCAGAGCAGGGCATCGAAGTTGGCGCGGCTCTGCTCCAGCCAGTCGCCGAACTCGCGCTGTTCAGCGCTGGTGTCCAGCCCCAGCTCCAGCTGCAGCCGTTGACCCATCGCCAGGGCCGCCTCCAGGGCGGCGATCCAGAGAGCGCCGCAGTAGGCACTCACCCCCTGCAGCGGCCAGTCGTCGAAGGTCTGGTCGGGGGCGCCGCCGTTATCGGGCAGGCCGTCGTCGTTGGCATCGAACTGCTTCAGGTAGCGCAGGGCCGTCACCGCCGCCGGCCAACAGTCGGCCAGGAAGCGCAGATCTTCGCCGGAAGGGGCCAGGCGGAAGCAGCGCCACACCTGCAGCACGAAATCACTGGCCAGGTCCTTCCAGAGGTTGCAGTCCTGATAGGCGGTGTAGTTGGTGGCGTCAAACGGCCGTTCATTCGGGGCGCCAAGATCGTGGGGGGTGGCGCCGGCCAGCTTGCGCGCCGCCTCGACCCGGCCGCGGCCCTGGGTGAAATACCAGCCGATCGGCCGGGGCGTGGGGTCGGCCGCCGGGATGGCGCGGGCAAAATCGCGCAGCACCGCCTTATCGAGCTCGGGCCAGAGCTGCAGCAGGGCGAAGGAGCCGTACAGGCGCACATCCAGACTCTCGTACCAGGCGTAATCGAGGCACTCGAGCACCCCGAAGCGGCCCACCGGATCCTGCGGGGAGGCCGCGGTCCAGAGGCTGCCGCCACTGGCCAGGTCGTAGAGCTCATTGAGCAGGGCCATGCGCAGCGGTTCCGGTAGATCGGCCCTCTGCACCACCGGCGCCTGCCAGGCCTTGATCGCCGCACGCCAGCTGCGCCAGTCCCGCAGGGCCTCAGCGGCGATGGCAACGGCGTTGTCGCCGCTGCTGCCGTGGAAATCGGTGTAGCGCCGCAGACTGCGGGTGCCGGTGGCGAAGCTGGTGACCGGCAGATCCCAGGTGATCACCATTGGAATCTCGACCCTTTCCCCCGGCGCCAGGGTGAGGCGTACCGCCACGGCGGCGCTGGCCTGCTCAGCGGTGCCGCTGCGGCGGTCGTTGTCGCTCTCGGGGATCGCGCCGGCGGCGGCGAACGGCGTCCAGATCTCGGCGCCATCACCGGATCCATCCCAACGGCTACAGCGGAAGATCTCCACGCCCGCATGGGCCAAGGCGTCCTCATCGGGCAGCGCCAGGCACCACTGCCCCTGGCCTTCGGCCAAGGGCTCGCTGCGCTCACCCTCCAACACGATGCCCTTCAGACCGGTGTCCACCACCTGCCGGTTGCGCTGCCCCTGGCTGCGGCCGATCGCCGGCACGTAGTTGTGCTCAGGGCTGCCGTCATCGCGGAAATGGACGGCAGCGGCCGGATCGGTGTTGGTGAACCAACCCACCATGTTGCGCCAGCTCAGCAACAGCGAAACGGTGAGCGGCTGGTCCGTGGGGTTCTGCAGGCTCCAGACAAACACCGCCAGCGGATAACTGGTGCGCTGGTAGTCGCCGGGGAGAATCGGGCTGAAGGCCTCGCAGCTCACCTGCGCCTGAAACACCCCCGTGTACTGGATGCTGCTGAGCGGATAGCGGGCCGCGTAGGTGCCAGTGGTGTGTTGGTCGTCGCTGGCGGGATACCAGCTCCAGGCCGCCAGCGGTTCAGTCGCCTCAGGGCGGGAGCTGTCGGCTTTGGGCCGCACCGCCAGGGCATGGGCGCGGCTGGAGGTGCCATCGCTTTCGTACAGGGAGAACTGGCAATCGGGGATCTCGCCGAACCAGTGCTCGCCACCATCCAGATGCCAGAGATTGAAACGGCCATCGGGACCGCGACCGATGCAGCCGGCACCGAAGCCGCCTAAGGGCGCTCCATGGTTAGGCCCGTCATCGAGGTTGCTGGCATAGCGCACCGTGTAGGGCTTCTCCCAGCCGAGGCCGAAGGGGCGCTGCCAGCTGCAGGAGAACGGGGGACGGGAGGGCTGGTCGCCCCCCAACAGACGGGAGGTGAAGGAAGAAAAGCCGAACGGGGGCATCGACGCCGCAATCTGTTCGGGCCAGCTTGTCAGAATTGATGCGGCGGGGTGAAATCAGTCGGTCCCGGCTCAGCCGGGGCCGGCTCAGTCGGGGCCGACTTCCTGATCCACCAGCGCATCGAGGGTGAGCGCCGAGCGCACCAGGGCCTGGTAGCGCTGCACCACCCGGCGGTTGCGCTCCAGCCAGCTGCCGGGATCCCTCGCGGCGAGACCCGAGAGAGATCCCGGCCCGGTGGCATCGCCATCGAGCAATTCCAGATCGCTCTGCTGGGCCAGCAAGGCCAGCACCAACTCATGGATGCGCTGACGGCGGTCGGACATGGGATGGCGAGGTTGAAACGGCTTTTCGCCACGGAGCCTTACACGTCCAACCGCTCCAGCCTCAGAGAGGATTCGCCTCCTGGGGCTGGTAGAAAAACCCTTCGCCGGCAGCGTGCTGGCGCACCACCGCACAGCGGCTGGCCACCCGCCACAGGGCCCGGTGAATCGGCGTGGGGTCGTAGCGCACTAGAGCTGGAAGGCGCTGCTTGAGCAGCCTGGTGGCGTGCCAGGCGTTGTAGTGCGGGATGCGTGAGTTGATGTGATGGCAGACGTGGGTGGAGCCGATGCCGTGATGCAGCAGGTTCAGCAGCGGCCCGTAAGGACGATCCACGGTTTGCAACGCTCCTTTGGCCCAGGTCCAGTCTGCGGAGGCGAAATGGGGGATATCGGTGTCTGTGTGCTGCATCCAGGTGTAGGCCACCAGCCAGGCATTGACCACCAGATAGGGCAGGCCATAGACGAGCAGAACCCGCAGCAGAGAGAACTGAACGGAGGCCAGCGCCAGGCCCAGCAGCATCGCCAGCACACCGAGATTGGAGAGCAGCATCGGGCGACGGCAGGAGTCCGGGAACAGCGCCCGACTGCCATTGCGGAAGGGAGCACCGGTCCAGAAATGCGAGGTGGGAGCGCCGTAGTCCTCACCGCCAGCCACACCGAACAGCAGGTACAGCGGCCAACCGAGCACCAGATGGGTGAACAGGGACTGGATGCCGTACAACCTGGGGCCTAACCAGCCGCTCAGCGCCACCACCGACTGACCCGCGGGCGAATCTGAGCGCGGCGGCACATGGGTTTCACCGCCTTCGAGGTGGTTGCAGTTGGCATGGTGCACCGCGTGGCTGCGCTGCCAGGCGAAGTAGGGCACCAGCAGCAGGCTGTGCAGCACAAATCCGACGGTGGCTTCCACCCGACGGTTGGGATGGAAAGCGCCGTGACCGCACTCATGGGCGAGGACCCAGCAACCGGTAGCCACGGTGCCGGTGACCACCGCATACAGCAACCAGAGTGGGGCGGCGAGGGGCTTCAGGGGGATCTGGGTGCCCAGGCCGTAGGCCACCAGGGACAGACTGAGTGATAGGGCCAGGCTTCCCCAGGCCTTGGCCGGATCGATCAGGAGCAACTCGGAAGGCAGGCAGGCCAGCAGTTCCGCTTTACCGGGGAAGGTGCTGGACGACGGGCAGTGGGGCGCCTGGGGAGAGGCGGGCAGGGAAACAGTGGAGATCAATGAAGCGGCTGCATGACGGGCCGACTCGACGGGTCGGTCGATGGCCTCAGCAAGTTAGGGGCGTGGATGCTGCAGCTGTGCGCCGGGGCACTTGGCTGCGAAGACTGCCCGCAAGGCTGCCTGGCGTGACTGCCCGGCGTGGCTGCCCGGAGGCCAATCCAGAAGCAAGTTCACGTCGCTGCCTGATTGGGCCTGGCCCCTCGCCACCGATCCGCACACCCCAGACGTTCCGGCCCTGGGGCAGGCCCAGCCAGGGGAGTCCACCTCCAACCGCTTCGCGCAAGCCTGCGGCTACAGCGTCGGCGGCGGATCGAAGGGCCTGACGCGATTTCCGCTGGACGATGAACCGCCTCAGGCGCTGGCAGGTGGGGGAGTCAGTAATACCGGCCCGGATACTCGCCCGGGTGATCGATCCGCCTCACCCGCACACCCGCGGCCGATTGGCCGGAGAAGCGCAGGATCTCGCTGCCGGACACCGAAAAGCCGAGCAGCTGGGCCAGCCGCGCCACCTCATCCGCAGTCGTCGCCTCCTCCAGCTGCCGCTTCAGAGCGGGATCGCGCTGGACACGGGAGAGGAAGTGCCTGAGCTGTTCGTAGGTCACCCCAGAATCCCGGTCGTAAGCCACCCTAAGGCGTCTGCTGTTGGCTCTCACCCCAGCGTAAGGCGAGTCAGCTTCGGTTCTTGCAAAAACACACTTGACGTGCTTCGGCGATTGATCCAAAAGCCATATCGCCATCAGGTTTCGAAACATGCTCATGCACAATGACGATTCCCCAGACAGGGATACTGTCTGCGAAACTGCTTACCAAGACACCCAAAATCTCAAGAAAAAGGGCATCGCTGTCCGCGATGAAATGAAGCGACAAGGCCGACGGGCACGCTGACGGCATCCGCAGCGATCAAGAAATATCAACATACTACGCCTAAGGACAAGTACCCCTATTATGGTTGCACGAAAAATTCGAACACATGATCTGGGATCCGGCAATCACCATCTCCCCTGATTTCGATCTCAGCTTCCTGACAGATATCAGTCTAAGCATCACCCGCATTGACAGCCTGACAGGCGTCCGCTCCTCTTTGGCCATCGCACGCTCTGAGGCCGAGGCCGAGACCCTGCAACCACTGCTCACCGATGGCCAGCAAGCTTCACCAGATTCGCTGACAAGCAGCAAGATCTTTTCCCAGGATTCCGCCATCAATTGGAGGAGCACCGAAGGTCAGGCCATCGGCGGCTCACGAGGCACCCAGCTCAATGGAGCCGGCACCTACATACCATTGATCTTCGCTGGCAATCAACAATTTCCCAATTCGGAATCCATTGTAGAAGCAGTGGCGAGTGGAAATACGATTGAAATCAAGACCAGCCAAGGGTTGCAATACCAACTGGCCCAGCAAGGGACAGGCGTTCTTAATGTCTCAGACAACGCTGATCAATTCGCCATCACGATCAAACGTCTCGGTCGAAATCAGAACGGTTTCGCCCTCTATCAGGTCAACCCCGAGACCGGGAGCGTAACGCTGAATGGACAGACCTTTAGCCCCGTTCAACCAGGCTATGCCAAGGCAGCGCTCGAATCCGCAGCAGCCAGCCAGCTGGTCTTCAACACTGGCGCCATGCCTGAATACGACGAAGAGATCACCTTGAGAGATATCGTCCTTAACCCTGGTACTGAGTACGGAATCCTGTTTTTTAATGACACCAGATCGACCACATATTCTTCCTTCGCTGCTGCCAATCCCGGCTACGCCGTACAAGTCCAGAGCTACCTACCCAATAAGGATGGTCAACTCATTTTTGCCCTGGAAGACATCAGCATCAGCGATCCGACATGCGACAGAGACTTTAACGATCTGATCGTAACGATCGAAGCGGAGCCTAAGACAAGCTTTGTTCAACTCGCCGTCTTTGGTGACAGTCTGAGTGATTTCGGTTCCCGCTCCGCAGCCATGTACAAACAAGTGCTGCAGCCCAATGCGGTGCCTGCATGGAGCGGTTCCACGTTCAGCAACGCCCAGGCCAATTGGCAAACCGAGCTTCGCACCGCACTTGATATCCCCTACGACAGCGTCACCGGAGCCGGCATCAGCAACAGTTTTATCGGTGGCCTGCCCAGCCTGATTCCAGCTGCACCGGAGAATCCCTCTTACGCAATCGGCGGCGCTCTCTCCGGCCAGGACACGCTCTATGACGTACTGGCAGGCCTCAATCCTCCCCTGTTCCCCCCAGCCCTGCTGGGACCTCCCTACTCGGTCAGCGGACTGGGCGTGCAGTCCCAGATTGAACAGGCCCTGACGGTTGACAACAAATCACTCATCAACAATCTGGTCACCCTCTGGAGTGGCGGCAATGATCTCCTGGCCGCTGTTAACCAAGGCAAGACGCTGGGAGAGACCTTGACGGATGTCCTGGACAAGACCAGGGCAAGCCTGATCACGCTGCTGCGCTCTGGCGATGCGCGCTCCGTGCTGATTTCCAGCATCGCTCCTTTGCAGGGTGACGTTGATGGCGTGACCTATTCCATGCCCTTCCTCACTGCCCTGCCCCCCGAATGGCAGGCAGCGATCGAAGCAGGTGCCGCCAACCTGTTCAGAGGCGCGGTCTTGGCCATGGTGGAGGAGGTTCAGGCGATGTTCCCCTACGCAGCCCTGGTGAATTTCAACAATGAATACGGATTCAACTGGAAGCGATTTGGCAGCGAGCTGGGCAACTTCAGCGATTACGGAATTACACAGACTACGCAGTCATCCCAGGGAAACCAAGCGACTGATCCCAATCAATATCTTTTCTTTGATGATGTCCACCCGACAGAGTCAGGCCATCAAATGATTGCACAAGCAATGGAGCTAACTCTCCAAGCTGACCAATCATCACTGGATGCAGCCTTCCTAAATGACACCATTGTCGCCGATGGCTCAGTGGCCACGGGCAGTTGGTTGAATGATGCCATTACGGCCACCAACACCGGCAGTCAACTCAATGGTCTCGATGGCAATGATTGGCTGAAAGGCCTCAATGGAGCTGACGACCTCAATGGCGGGGATGGAAATGATCTGCTCAACGGTGCTGGTGGGATCAATGCTCTGAACGGCGGATTGGGTGCTGACGTTTTTGAGATCACCACAGAGAGCCTCAACGGTGGGCTCCAGAACATCGAAGATTTCAATGCCAGCGAAGGCGACCGCCTGTTGTTATCGGAAGCCTATGCAGCCGCCGTCGGTGATTTCTTCTTCGTGCCCACCCAGCAGGATTGGCAACAGGCCGTCAGTTTCGAGTCCACAGCACAGGGAGGCCTACTCAGCATTCACTTCTCAGACCCGACAACGGTGGATGGCTTGATTGCCCTCAAAGGAGCACAAAGCTTCGACACAGCCTGGCTCAGCTGATCGGATCGGTTCCGCAACCTCTGTGGTTTTGATGGACCTGGGGGGGCACCGGCCGCAGCCCGAGGGCGCGCTGCCGTTGCCGCCGTCGCCAAAGCGTTAGACCGGAATCGACGCGTCCGTTGGGGCTGCATCACCCAGCCCTGCTCAAGGGCCGAAGTGCTGTGGGCCTTGCTGTTGCCCTTGATGACCCAAGCCCAGGCCCCACCCAGGAGCAACGCTGATGCACAACCAAGTCCTGCCGCCGATCGCCGGCCGTGAAGCCGAGATCCTGG
This sequence comes from Synechococcus sp. UW140, assembly GCA_945872185.1. Lineage (GTDB taxonomy): Bacteria > Cyanobacteriota > Cyanobacteriia > PCC-6307 > Cyanobiaceae > Cyanobium. Next base: position 20,500 of record CAMBZX010000002.1, read on the forward strand.
CCCTGGTGCAGCAGGAATATCCTGTATTTCTGCCGCACACCAATCTCGATCTGGAGCAGATCCACTCAACCTTCGCCTGCGCCCTGCACATGCATCAGCCGACGATCCCGGCCGGGGCGAATGGAGCACTCATCTCCCATCTGCAATACATGGTGGAGCATCCCGGTGAGGGCGATAATCACAATGCCGAACCCTTTGCCCAGTGCTACAAGCGCCTGGCCGAACTCATCCCCCAGCTGATCAGCGAGGGCTGCAATCCGCGCATCATGCTGGATTATTCCGGCAACTTGCTCTGGGGCTTCGAGCAGATGGGCCGGGGCGACATTCTTGAGGCCCTCAAAAGCCTCACCTGTGATCCCAGCCTGCAACCCCATGTGGAGTGGCTCGGCACCTTCTGGAGCCATGCGGTGGCCCCCTCCACACCGATCCCCGATCTGAAGCTACAGATCCTGGCCTGGCAACAGCATTTCGCGACCCTGTTTGGAGCTGAAGCGCTACATCGGGTGAAGGGATTCTCGCCACCGGAGATGCACCTGCCCAACCACCCCGACACGCTGTATGAATTCGTGAAGGCCCTCAGAGAGTGCGGTTATCGCTGGCTGCTGGTGCAGGAACACAGTGTTGAAAACCTGGATGGCTCCCCCTTGAACCAGGAGCAGAAAACCATCCCCAACCAACTGGTGGCGCGCAACGCCAAGGGAGAAACCACCAGCATCATCGCCCTGATCAAAACCCAGGGCTCCGACACCAAGCTGGTGGGTCAGATGCAGCCCTACTACGAAGCCCTGGGACTAGGCCGGCAACAACTCGGAGCCACAACAATTCCAGCGATTGTTTCGCAGATTGCCGATGGCGAGAATGGCGGCGTGATGATGAATGAATTCCCACCGGCTTTCATCCAGGCCTATCAGCGCCTCGCCCGCGAGGGCGGCGGTACAACGGGCACGGTGGCGATCAACGGCACCGAATACCTGGAGTTGCTGGAAGCTGCCGGGGTGCAGTCAGCAGATTTCCCCAAGATTGAGGCGGTCCATCAGCACCGGCTCTGGCACCAGGTCGGCAGCCAGCCCAGCCCTGAAGCCGTAGAGGCCGCCATCGCCGAGCTCAAGGCCCATGATCCCCAGTTTTCGATGGCCGGCGCCTCCTGGACCAACAACCTCAGCTGGGTGGAGGGCTACGCCAACATTCTTGAGCCGATGAACCAGCTCAGCGCCCAGTTTCACCAACGGTTTGACCCGCTGGTGGCTGCAGATCCAGAGGTCACCAAAACGCCGCCCTATCAGCAGGCGCTGCTCCACCTGCTGCTGCTGGAAACCAGTTGCTTCCGCTACTGGGGCCAGGGCACCTGGACCGATTACGCCAGCGAAATCCACCGACGGGGTGTCGAGGCGATCGGCTGAGCCGCAGTTCTGGATTTATGGAGTTATGGCTGTTCTGGAGCTATGGCTGTGGTTGAGCATCATGGTGGCAATGGCACAAGGGGCAGCCTGATCAGCACCGCGGCAGCAACGGAAGCCGGATCGCTGGCAGTGATCGGCACCGACGCCGGCGGCCTGGCCGGCCTGCCCGCCGCCAGCCTGGCCCGGCTGCGCGATGCCCGCTTGGTGGTGGCTCCAGCCCGACTGCTGCCGCAGCTGGCCCCCTGGTGGCAGAGCGAACAGGCCGCCGGACGGGTGCCGGCGGTAAACCCCTGCCCGGAGCTCCTGACCAGCGACAAGCCCGAACGGATCTTCGGGCCGCTGGGCGAGGCCCTGGCGGCCGGCCGGCCGGCGGTGCTGCTCGCCAGCGGTGACCCGCTGTGGTTCGGCATCGGCCGAATGCTGCTGCAGGTGTTTTCGCCGGAACAACTGCGCTTCCACCCGGCTCCTTCTTCCCTGCAGCTGGCCTTTGCCCGCATCGGCCGGCCCTGGCAGGACGCCAGCTGGCTGAGCCTGCATGGCCGCGATCCCGAACCGTTGGCGGCGGCCCTGCAGAAACGCCCCGCCGCCCTGGCCGTGCTCTGTGATCCGGGGGCGGGCGGAGCCGAGACGGTGCGGCGCCTGCTCAGGGCCTCGGGCCTGGAGCCGGCCTATATCTGCTGGCTGTGCGAGCGCCTGGGCCATCCAGCCGAACGGGTGCAGCGCCTGGCCCCCGCTGATCCACTGCCGGCCGATCTCGATCCCCTGCACCTAGTGCTGCTGGTGGCCGAGGTGCCACCAGCTCCGGATCCCACCACCTTGCCCCTGTTCGGCATCGCCGATGGCCTCTGGCTGCAGCATGCCGATCAACCCGGCCTGATGACCAAACGGGAGGTGCGCATCCAGCTGCTGGCCGATCTGGAACTGCCCGCCATGGGCGTGCTCTGGGATATCGGCGCCGGCGTCGGCTCCGTGGGGCTGGAGGCGCTACGGCTGCGGCCAGCGCTGGCGCTGTGGGCGGTGGAACGTCGTGCCGGCGCCGCCGCCCTGATCACCGCCAATGCCGAGCGCCTGGGGGTGACGCCGGCGGGCGTGGTGGAAGGGGCCGCTCCCGCGGTGCTGGAGCCGTTGCCGGATCCGGATCGGGTGCTGCTCGGCGGCGGCGGCCGGGATCGGGCGGCCCTGCTCGAGGCGGTGCTGCTGCGGTTGCGGCCCGGAGGCCTGGTGGTGATCCCGATGGCCACGATCGAAGCGCTGGCCGAGCTGCGGCCCCGCCTGGAGGCCGCCGGACTGCAGGTGAGCGTGACGCAGCATCAGGCCTGGCGCGGCGCCCCCCTGGCCGATGGCACCCGCCTTGCGCCGCTCAATCCCGTGTTGGTGCTCAGCGGGCGGAAGGGCTGAGCGCGGTGATGTTCAGGACAGTGCCCTCGCCGATCCCCAGCCGCGCCGCCTCACCGGCGCCGATCTCCAGCACCCCATCCACCGCTTGATCCGGCCCATAGCGGCGGCAGGGCAAGCGCATGCAGGGCGCCGCCGCCGCGACGATGGCGATCACCCGTCCATCCCGGATGAACAGCATGTCGAGGGGTTCGGGGGTCTGGTGCATCCAGAACCGGGCCACGGTCGGCGAGGCATAGGCAAACCACATGCCCTGCAGCGCCGGCAAAGGCGGTCGCAGCTGCATCCCCATCACGTACTGGCGAAGATTCCGGGGCTCCTCCAGCTGCAGGCAGACGGGTGCGACACCAGCTGGCCTGAGGAAACAGGCCTGGGCCGTGAGCGGCAAAAACTGGGGAGGGAAGCCGGCCAGGCTGGGGACCGCAGCCAGGGCCGGGACAATCGTCAGGGCTGGGGTAACCGCCAAGGCCGCAGACCAAGCCCAGCGACCAACAGCCCTGGCGGAACGAACGGGGCCGCTCATGCCGAATCCCGATGCCGCGCCGGCAGGGTTTCGCCCAGGCTGTATCCCTGACCACGCACGGTGTGGATCAGACGGCCCTCGCCGGCCTCCTCCAATTTCTGGCGCAGATAGCGGACATACACCTCAATCACGTTGCTGGCGCTGCTGGGTTGATCGTCCCAGATCTCCCTGAGGATCTGCTCGCGACTGACCACCGCACCCCGATGGCGCAACAAGAGCAGCAGCAGCTCATATTCGCGAGCCGTCAGCGCCAGCACTCGCTGGCCCCGCTTCACCTGGCGGCTGGAGGGCAGCACCTGCAGATCGCCCTCCTGCAGCAGCTCATCAGCGCCGTCGCGCTGCAGCAGCTTCAGATGCAGCCGCAGGCGGGTGAGCAGGTCGCTGGGGCCCAACGAACACAACCAGAAGTCGTCCGCGCCGCTGTTGAGGGTGCGGCAGCGGTTGGCCACCGTGTCCTGATCGATGCCCAGCAACAAGGGGATCGCCCCCCAGCGCTGGCGCAGTACGGCGATCTGACCTTCGCTGCCGGGGGAGATCACCACGGCCTGGGGTCCTGGGCCGTGTTCGCTCTCTGCAGCGGCTGGAACCTCAGCAGCGCCAGAAGCCTCGACGGCTCGCAGGGCCTCAGCAGCACGAGCCAGGGGCAGCTGGGAGCCACGCAAGGGCGCATAACCCGAAATCGCCAGCCGCGCTGCCAGCCGTTCCGCCTCCTTGCCCACCAGCAGCACCGCCGGACTCACAGCGCTGGCTCCACCGCGTCAAGGCCATTGCCGGGTTTGGCCACATGGGGCAGGCCCCAGCCCAGCTTGTTGCGCAGCACCTGGAAGAACTCGTGGTCCGCCAGCCGTACGAACCGCACCGGTTGCTCGCTGCGCCGCACCAGCACCCGATCTTCGGGCCAGATGTAACAACCGGCGCTGCCATCCACCACCATCATCAAGCGCTCGGGCGTGGCTGGAAACACGGTGACCGGCTCCTTGTCGCTGAACACCAAGGCCCGGGACGCCAGGGAATGGGCAGCGATCGGCGTGAGCTGCAGCACCGGGCAATCGGGTGAGATCACCGGACCACCGGCGCTGAGGGCGTAGGCGGTGGATCCGGTGGGACTGGAGAGAATGACGCCATCGGCGGCGATGTCCACCGGCGCATGGCGGCCGATGGCGATCTCGAAGTGGCACATGCTGGTGAGCGGCTCCCGGTGCAAGGCCATCTCGTTGAGACAGAGCACCTCCCAGCGCCGCTGCTCACCGCGCATCACGCTCACCACCAGCAGCGAGCGTTCCTCCACGCTCCATTCCGAAGCGATCACCTGCTCCAGTGCCCGATCCAGATCCTTGAGGTAGGCCTCGGCCAGAAAGCCCAGATGGCCGGTGTTGATCGTCAGGATCGGCACGCCGATCGGGGCGGTCATGCGGGCGGCCGAGAGCACGGTGCCGTCGCCACCCAGCACGATCGCCAGGGGCATGTCGGCGTCGAAACCGGGGGGTACGCAGGCTGCGTACCCCTTGGCCCGCAGATGCTGGTCCGGATTGGCGAAACCCACCACCCCGGCGGAGCTGCTGGCCCGCACCACCTCCAGGCCCGCCTCCTGCAGGCGGGCTTCGATGGTCTCGGCGGTGGCCAGGGCCAGCTCCTTGCCGTCATTGACGATCAGTCCGACACGGGGCACCGATCGCGGGCGAGGAGGATGGCTCACTTTATCGGCAGCCCTGACGGCCCCGGCCAGTCGGCTCGGCGGCGGCGACAGCGACGGTGGGCCGGGGCGGTCGGCTGGGGCCTCAGAACTGCTCCAGGAAGCGCAGATCACTGGTGTAGAGCCGGCGAATGTCATCGATGCCGTGGCGCACCATGCAGAACCGCTCCACCCCCAGACCGGCGGCGAAGCCACTCCAGCGCTGGGGATCGATGCCGAGGCCCTCCAGCACCGCCGGATCGACCATGCCGCACCCCATCACCTCCAGCCAGCGGCCGCGCCACTGCACATCCACCTCGGCGGAAGGTTCGGTGAAAGGGAAATAGCTGGCGCGGAACCGCACCGGCAGATCGCCGAAAAACCTCTGCAGGAAGGTGGTGACCGTGCCGCGCAGATGGCTGAAGTCCAGACCTTCGTCCAGGGCCAGCACTTCCACCTGGTGAAACACCGGCGAGTGGGTGGCATCCACCGCGTCGCGACGGAACACCCGGCCGGGTGCCACGATCCGCACCGGCGGCGGATTCTGCTCGAGATGGCGGATCTGCACCGGCGAGGTGTGGGTGCGCAGCAGCCGCTCACCGCCATCGGCCCCCGGGGCCAGATAAAAAGTGTCCTGCATGTCCCGCGCTGGATGGTGCGGCGGGATGTTGAGGGCGGTGAAGTTGTAGTGGTCGGTCTCGATCTCCGGCCCTTCAGACACCCGATACCCGAGGCCAGCGAAAATATCGACGATTTCTTCGGTTGTGCTGATCAGCGGATGGCGATGACCCGGCGGCACGTAGCGACAGGGCACCGTCACATCCAACCGCTCCCGCTCCAGCCGCTCCGCCATCGCCGCCGTTTTGACACTCTCCAGCCGCTGGGCCAGCAGGGACTGCACCAATTCCTTAAGCACATTGGCCCGCTGCCCCACCAGCGGGCGCTCAGCGCCGGGCAGTTTGCCCATGGCCGCCAACACGCCCGAAACACGTCCCTTCTTGCCCAGTAAGCCCACCCGCAATTCCTCCAGCTCGGCGGCGCCCGCAGCGGCGGCGATGGCGACGGCGGCCTCGGCCTCCAGCTGCGCCAGCTGATCGGTGAGGTCCTGGAGGCTGACGTTGGCGCTCACGGGCTGGGGGCAAGGCAGTGCGGGTCGCGACTGTAGGCAAGCGGCCCCGGGACGCCTGGGGGCAGGGAGCCCACCCTGATCGAAAAGTCAGCCCCGCTCCAGGCCAGCAGCCAAAGTGGTTTCAGGCTGAGTTCACCTCAACCACACCTCAGACCGACCAGTCTTGGAGATCTATTACTGGACCGCTTCTGGACCGCGGTCCTGCTCGAGCCCGCACGTGCAGAAGGCCTTCACTCCTGTCTCAGTCTCATAGCGGATTGAATCATCTCGGCAGCGAAAACGGCCGCCGCCGCCGCCATCCCCCGACCGATCGCACCGCGCCTGAAGAAGCGGGCCAGGGCCAACCTGCCCAGACCCACCCTCGGTAGCGTTGAAGCCAATACCGCCCGCCCCGATGGCTCCGCTCCGCATCCTGATCAGCAACGACGACGGGGTGTTCGCCGCTGGCATCCAGGCCCTGGCGGCCGAAGCGGTGGGCCGCGGCCATCAGGTCACGGTGGTCTGCCCCGACCAGGAACGCTCGGCCACCGGCCATGGCCTCACCCTGCAGTCGCCCCTGCGGGCCGAACGGGCCGACGAGCTGTTCGCCCCTGGTGTCAGGGCCTGGGCCTGCAGCGGCACCCCCTCGGACTGCGTCAAGCTGGCCCTGTTCCGCCTGCTGGAGGAACCGCCCGATCTGGTGCTCTCCGGCATCAACCACGGCCCCAACCTGGGCACCGATGTGCTCTATTCCGGCACCGTGGCCGCGGCGATGGAGGGCACGATCGAGGGCTTTCCGGCCCTGGCGGTGAGTAGTGCTGATTTCCAGTGGCGCCATTTCCAACCGGCGGCCGCCCTGGCCCTCACCGTGGCCGAGTCGATGCACGGGGCCGGCTGGCCTGAAGGCCTGCTGCTCAATCTCAATGTGCCGCCGCTGCCTGCGGAAGCGATCGGCCCGCTGCGCTGGTGCCGCACGGCGGTGCGGCGCTACGTCGACCAGTTCGACAAGCGGGTCGATCCCCGCGGCCGCACCTATTACTGGCTGGCCGGCGAAGTGGCCAACGATCTCGAAGCCCAGGTGGCCGGACCCGCCGACTGGCCGATTGATGTGGCCTGGCTCGACGAAGGCGGCGCTTCGCTCACGCCACTGCAACCGGAACTGCTCTGGCGTGGCCTCACCCAGAGCCTGCCGGCGGCGGCGAGCCTGGGCGGCTGAAGCGGCCGGCAGAACGGCCTCAGGCGCGCCGGTACACCCGCTGCAGCAGCCAGAGACTGAACAGCAGGCCGATCAGGTGAGCGAACAACACCTGGGTGTTACCCAGAACGGCCAGCATTTCGATCGAGGTGATCGGCAGCCCCACCACCCGGCCGGCCACCCCGGGGGCCCCCTGAATCTGGGCGCCAAAGAAGCCCGGCACCTGTTGGGAAGCCTGCACAAACAGGCTGCCCGCCAGGGACTGGTAGCCCACCACCGCCAGGGTCAGGCCCACCAGATCGGCCAGCACGCCCCGCTTGATCAGACGGGCTGTTTCGCCCTTGCTGGGCCGTACCGGGCTGGCCAGGGCCCGGCCGCAGCGGATCACCAGGCCGCTCTGCCAGATGCACCAGAGCAGCACGAAGAACGAGAGGGTGGTGAGCGACAGGCCCGGACCCAGGCCCAAGGCCCGGGCTGAATTGGCCGCCAGCCGGCCACCGATGTTGTTGAACAGCAGCACCCCCACCACCACCACCGCCAGCACCACCTGGGTCCAGAGGCGGATCCAGGCCATGCGGCGCACGGCCGCGGCAATCAGCTGCAGATCCAGACGATCAACCATCGGGGAGTCAGGCGGACCGCGACGCGGCCGGTAGGCATCCAAACTTGCCATGGGAGGATCCTGCTGGCGAGGTTCGCGTCGTTGATTCCGCTTCACAACCCCAGCGATGCCCTGCGCCCCACCGCCATCGCGCTGGGCAGTTTCGATGGTCTGCATCGCGGCCATCGCCGTGTGATCGCCGCCGTCGTCCCGCCCGAGCCAACGCCGGCCGAGGCGGCGGCCACCGGCCAGGCGGCGGCCCAGCCCATTCCCACAGTGGTGAGCTTCTGGCCCCACCCGCGCGAGGTGCTCCATGGCGAGCCGCGGCTGCGGCTGGATCTGCCGACCGAAAAACTGGAGGCCCTGGAGCCCCTCGGCATCCGCCAGCTGGTGCTGGTGCCCTTCGATCGGGCCCTGGCGGCCCTGGCGCCTGAGGCCTTCGTGGAGCAGGTGCTGGTGGACCAGTTGCAGGCCCGCCGCATCGCCGTCGGTGACAACTTTCGCTTCGGCGCCGGCCGCTGTGGCGATGCCGCCGAGCTGGCCCGCCTCGGCGCCCGCCATGGCATCGCCGTCACCGTGCTGCCCATGCTCTTCGATGGAGCCGAACGGGTGAGCAGCAGCCGCATCCGCCGGGCCCTGGCCGCCGGCCGCATCAGCGAAGCCCGCCGGCTGCTGGAGCGGCCCTATCGCTTCAGCGGACTGGTGGTGAGAGGCCGCGGCCTGGGCCGTGGCCTGGGTTGGCCCACCGCCAATCTGGCGGTGGATGGCCGCAAGTTCCTGCCCCAGGAGGGGGTTTATGCCGCCCTGGCCTGGTTGGAGAGTGGCGAGCCGGGGATGGCCTGCGGCGAAGCGATGGCAGCCGTAATGAACCTGGGCCCCCAGCCCACGGTCGATCCGCTGGCCGCCTCGGCCGTGGAGGTGCATCTGCTGGATCGCCAGATCGAGCTGGTGGGAGCCTCGCTGCGGGTGGAACCGATCCAGTTGCTGCGCCAGCAGCAACGCTTCGCCAGCCTGGAGGCCCTCAGCGCCCAGATCGGCGCCGATGTCGCCGCCGCCCGCCAGCTCCTCTCTGCGCTCCAGGGCTCACCCCTAGCCGCTGGGATAGGCATGGGTGAGACCCCAGCCGATGAAGGCGGCGATGCCCCCCAGCAGCAAGATGCCTGACACCAGCGCCAGCATGGGGTTGTCGGACCCGTTTGGATCGGTGGCCATCGCTCTGCCGCAATCGCTCACAGCCTAGACAGGGTATGGAACGTGCTTCTGAGAGCTTCGTGACGCATCAGTCCAGCGCCAGCCTGCGCCTGCTCGACGCCAACCTCGATCGGGCTCGCGAAGGGCTGAGGGTGCTGGAAGACTGGTGCCGCTTCGCCCTGGACCGCCCCGATCTGGTGGCCCGCACCAAGGATCTGCGCCAGCGGCTGGGCCGCCAGCATCACGAACGCTTCAAGCTGGCGCGCCACAGCGCCAGTGATCCGGCGGCGGGGCTGGCTCACCCGGCCCAGCTGGAACGACTGGACGACTCCGCCGTGCTGGCGGCCAATGCCGCCCGCGTGCAGGAGGCCCTGCGGGTGCTCGAGGAGTTCGGCCGCCGCGATGAAAGCGAATTGGCCAGGGAAGCCGCAGCCATCCGCTATCTCGTCTACGACCTCGAGGTGGACCTGATCCAGGCCTCACGGCTCGGTCTGGGCCGGCGGGAGCTGCTGCGCCGCGCTCACCTTTATCTGGTCACCAGTCCGGTGCCGAATCTGGAGGAGGTGGTGGCGACAGCCCTGGCGGCGGGTGTGCGCCTGGTGCAATACCGGGCCAAGGAACCCGGCAGCCCCGGCGCGACGGCCGCGTCCCCCCTCGACGATTCGCAGCGCCTGCAGCAGGCCCGCCGCCTCAAAACCCTCTGCGCCCAGGCCGGCGCCCTGTTTCTGGTCAACGACCGCATCGACATCGCCCTTGCCGTGGAGGCCGATGGGGTTCATCTGGGGCAGGGGGATCTGCCGCCGGCCGTCGCCCGCCGCCTGCTGGGGCCCGAACGCCTGATCGGCCGCAGCACCCACCGGCTCGAACAACTGCGGCAAGCGGTGAGCGACGGCTGCGATTACGTGGGGGTGGGGCCCGTCAATGCCACCCCCACCAAACCAGGCCGCGAGCCGGTGGGGCTCGCCTATGTGAGCCAGGCGACGGCGGAAGCGCCGATTCCCTGCTTCGCCATCGGCGGCATCGACAGCACCAACCTGGCGGCGGTGCGGGCGGCGGGCGGCACGCGGGTGGCGGTGGTGCGGGCGATCACCGAGGCCCCCGATCCCGCCGCGGCCACGGCCGCCCTGCTGGCGGCTCTGGAGGCCGAGGCATGAGCAGGGATCAGATCAGCAACGCTGGCGAAGCAGCGGCCGAGATCGAAATCCGGGTGAATGGCGACCGGCGCCTCTGTGCCGCGGGCCAGACGCTGGTGCAGCTGCTCGAGAGCCTCGGCTATCGCCCCCAGCTGGTGGTGGTGGAGTTCAACGGTGCGATCCTGCCCCGCCAGCACTGGGCCAGCCAACCAGTGGTGGAATCCGACGCGCTGGAGATTGTCACCATTGTTGGGGGTGGTTCCTAGATTTCCGCCATTCGCTCCAATCACCCATGGGTCCACGCGCGCTGCGGCGAACGCTCAGCTTGATGGTGGTGCCATTCCTGGTTGCCGCTCTGATGGTGATCGCCCCCAACCCCGCCTCAGCGGCCAGCGGCGGCCGCATCGGTGGCGGCAGTTTCCGCTCCGCTCCCTCGATGCCCCGCAGCTACGGCGGTGGCTCTTCCCGGGGCTCCTATGGCGGTGGTTACGGCGGGGGCGGTTATTACGGCGGAGGCGGTGGCTATCGCGGCGGCGGCATGGGATTCCCGTTCATCGTGCCGATCTTCGGCTTTGGCGGCGGCGGCCTGTTCGGCTTCCTGATCCTGATGGCGATCGTCGGTGTGCTGATCAACGCCGTGCGCGGAATCGGCAGCGGTGGTGGCCCCCGATTGGCCGAGGACGATGGCGGTTACGGCGCCATCAGCGCCGATGGGCCGGTGTCGATCGCCCAGATCCAGCTCGGCATGCTCGCCACAGCCCGCGATGTGCAGGAAGATCTACGCCGCATGGCCGGTTCGGCCGACACCTCCAACAGCGAAGGCCTGCAACGGGTGCTGCAGGAAACCACCCTCGCCCTGCTGCGCCACCCCGATCTCTGGGTCTACGCCAATGGCGAGGTGGGCCAGGTGCCCTTCGCCAGCGCCGAATCCACCTTCAACCGGCTCTCCATGCAGGAGCGCAGCAAGCTGCAACGTGAACTGACCGCCAATGTCGGCGGTCGCCGTTACAGCGAGACGTCCACGGTGGCGGCCGGCAGCAGCAGCGGCGCCAGCGACTACATCGCCGTCACCTTGATCGTGGCCAGCCGCCGCGGTCTGCCCCTCAAGGGGACCGGCAATGCCGAGGCCCTGCGCGACAGCCTCCAGCAGCTGGGCGCCCTCGGCGCCAACGACCTGCTGGCGCTGGAAGTGATCTGGCAGCCCGAGGGAGCCGGTGAAGTGCTCAGCAGCGAGGAGCTGATCACCGCCTATCCCGATCTCCAGCATCTCTGAGCCAGAAGCCCCAGAACGGATGGGAAGCCTGGGGCCAATCAGGGCGTAGGGACGCCTGGCTCCCTGGCTTCCATCGCCTGGGAACCTGCAGTACCCAGGATTCGCAGGGCGGCCATGGCGGCGCCGTAGCCGTTGTCGATGTTGACGACGGTGAGGCCGGGGGCACAGCTGGCGAGCATGCCGTGCAAGGCGGCCTTGCCGCCGGCGCTGACGCCATAGCCCACCGAGACGGGGACCCCGATCACCGGCTGGGGCAACAGGCCCGCCAACACCGTGGGCAGGGCTCCTTCCATGCCGGCACAGGCGATCAGCACCCGCGCCCGGCGCAGGCCCTCCAGCTGGGCAAGCAGCCGGTGCAACCCGGCCACACCCACATCCAACAGCAGGTCGCAGGCCACCCCGTGACAATGGAGGGCCAATTGGGCCTCCGCCGCCACGGCCAGGTCGCTGCTGCCTCCCGCCAGCACCGTCACCCGGCCGAGGCGCGGATCGGGAGCGGGCCAGGTCCCTGCTGTCAGGCATTTCGCCTCAGGGTGATGGCGCAGACCCGTGGGCTGGCCGGACTCCAGGCTCAGGCCCAGCAGCGCGGCGACGTCCTCGGCCTTGGCCTGATCCACCCGGGTCACCAGGGCCAACTCACCGGCCTGCTCCAGCTGCTGCAGGATCGCCGCAATCTGGCCGGGGCTCTTGTGTTCCCCCCAGACGGCTTCCACCATGCCGAGCCGGCGACGGCGATCGAGGTCGAGCCTGGCACCTGGATCCATCAGACTTCGGGCCCCGCTGGCTCAGCCGCGGCAACCCCGATCGGCGGCGGCTCCGAAAGCTCGAGCCCGCTCAGCGATTCAGTCAAGCCGCCGGTGAACTGGTGGGGGAGCAACTCGCCCTCATAGACCAGAGGGAAAGGATTGCCACCCAGACCGGACGGCTCCGCCAAGGACGGCTCCGCCAGGGGCGCCGCCGCCCCGAGGCGCACCAGGGCCGCATGGGCCAGCTGCTCAAAGCACGCCTGCACCGCCTCAAGCTCCTGGCGGGGAATGGCGAGCCACTGCTCACGGCTGGCCCAGTGGATCAACAGCTGCCCCTCCTCCCTGGCGCCATCCCACTGCAGTTCGCGGCCCAGGAAGCCGGGTTGTTGCTTCAACCAGGGTTCCCAGCTGCCCTGTTCGGCTTCCAGCCAGGCGCTGCGGGCGGCAGCCGGAACGTGCACGCGCAGATGCTCCACCACCGCCACCTCCACCCGGCCATCGCCAACGGCGCTGCTGCGCAGGCTGGCGTCGATGTCGGCAATGCCGGCGAAATCAAGGGGAACCGGCTGACCGTTCAGATCCATCGGCCCCTGAAAAACCAAGGCCCAGCCTAAACAGCGTGCCGCCAGAACCGGTGGGTGTCGAACCAGGAGTCGCGAGCCAGGAGCCGCAGGCAGGGGAGGGGCCAAGCCACCACAGGTGGGTCGTCCGGCTCCAACCGACTTCAACCCAGGCTCGTTGGTCGGGAACCGGCCAGGAGTGGCAACCGGCAGGGTGGGACCAGGCCAGAAGCGCAGCCCCAGGGCGTCCTCAAGGAGTCCCCATGGCCAGGAGCCTGCCTCAGCCGATCAAACTGCGGCTGGCGCCAAGATTCCCTCAGGACTGCTGCAGCAAGGCCACCGCATGGCAGGCAATGCCCTCCTCGCGGCCGGTGGGGCCCAGGCCCTCATTGGTGGTGGCCTTGACACCCACCTGCGAAGGCTCCAGACCCATGCGGCCGGCAATGGCGGCCCGGATCGCCTCAATGTGGGGCTTGAGTTTGGGCCGCTCCGCCACCACCACCGTGTCCACGTTGATCACGCTCCAGCCCTGCGCACTGATCAACTCCATCACCCGCTCCAGCAGCTCCAGGCTGTCGGCCCCCTTCCAGCGGGGATCCTCAGGCGGGAAATGGCGGCCGATGTCGCCGAGGCTCAGGGCGCCCAGCAGCGCATCCATGATGGCGTGCACCAGCACGTCGGCGTCACTGTGGCCATCGAGCCCCAGGCCCTGCGGGTGCTCGAGGTGTTGCCCCCCCAGGATCAGGGCCCGACCGCTGACGAGGCGGTGGATGTCGTAGCCGTTGCCGATCCGCAGCTTCATGGGGGAGGCGCACCTGTACCGCCACTCTGAGCCGGCGGCGAACCGTGGGGGGTGGGTTCAGGACTGATCAGGGTGCTGCTGCGGCTGCTGCTGCCAACGGGCGAACAGATCGGGCCGGCGCGCGGCGGTGCGATCGCGTTGCTGCTGCAACCGCCAGCGGGCGATGGCGCCGTGGTCACCACTGCGCAGGACCGCCGGCACCTCCAGCCCCCGGAAGCTGGCCGGGCGGGTGTAGTGGGGATGCTCCAGCAGCAGGGTGCTGTGGCTCTCCTCCTCCAGACAGGCCTCGCTGCCCACGGTGCCGGGCCGCAGCCGCACCACACCGTTGATGATCGTCGCCGCCGGCAACTCGCCGCCGGTGAGCACGAAGTCGCCGATCGACACCTCCTCATCGGCCAGAGCGCGGATGCGCTCATCGAAGCCCTCGTAGTGACCGCAGAGCAACACCAGCTGGTCGTAGTCCGTGGCCCAGCGGCGCAGGTCGGCCTGCTGCAGCGGTTGGCCCTGGGGGCTCATCAGCAGCACCCGGCGCCGCGGCAGCACGGGAATGGCCTCCACGGCCGCATACACCGGTTCGGGCTTAAGCACCATGCCGGCGCCGCCGCCATAGGGCTCGTCGTCCACCTTGCGGTAGCGATCGAGGGCGTAATCACGGGGATTATGCAGATGCAGCTCGGCGATGCCGCTGGCAAAGGCCCGGCCGATCACGCCGAGGCCAAGCAGGGGCGCCAAGGCCTCCGGCACCAGGCTCACCACATCAAGGCGCAGGGCACTCATGCGCCAGATTCGGCGCTGCCCGTCGGGCGCTTGACGCGACGGATCTCGGAGCTGAAGCTGGCCCGACCGGGGCTGCCGTCGGGCCGCTGCTCAACGCTGCTGCGCAGCCGCAGGTTGGGCTTGGTGAACCAGATGCGCTCGCGCACGATGGCGCTGGGACCACGAACCGTGAGCTCCAGGCTGCCGTCGGGCCAGAGCTGCCAACGCCCCCCATCAGGCTGGGCCGCTGCAGGGCCGAGAGCGTCATTGCCTGCTGAGATGGCGCCCAGCGCGGCGGCGCCGGACGCGACGCGGCCTTCAGACCCCCCAGGCTCGGGTACCGCCTGGCTGCGGAAGGCACCGTCATGGCTGAAGTGCAGCTCGCGGACCAGCCCCCCACCCGGCGGCCGCAGCCGCAGGCCACCGGCCTCACCGCTGGATGCCGGTTCCAGGTAGGCCACCAGCAACTCAGCCCGCTCCGAGCTGTGCCAGCCATCCCCGTCGCCGACAGCGTCGCTGAGCAGCGCCGAGGCGTCAGGTTCGCGACTTTGCGATTCTGCAGCGGGGTTGGCACTAGCCGCAGAGATGGCAGCCAGAGCATCAGGCGCGGGCATGGTTTCACCGCGCTCCAGCTCAAAACAGCTGCGCAAAGCCAGCCACTCGCCGGCGCAGAAGGCCAGGAAGCTGGCGATGTCCTGGGGAGGGAAGGGGGCCTGGGGGCTGGAGCCGGCGGGGGGAGCTGTCACGACGAACGCCAGGAACGGAGCGAGTTGGGGGGCATCCTCTCAGCCGGGTCCCTCATTCACCCCGATAGCCCAGTTCGGCCAGGCGCCCTGGATGGCTGCGCCAGCCTGGCACCACCTTGACGAACAGCTCCAGATACACCGGGCCATCGAACACCTTCTGCATCTGCAGCCGCGCGCCTCTGCCGATCTCCCGCAACATCTGGCCGCCTTTGCCAATCAATATTCCCTTCTGGCTGGAGCGCTCCACCAGCACGGTGGCGAGCACGGCGGTGCGCGGTCCATCGTCAACGATGCGATCGATCAGCACCGCCACCGAGTGGGGAATCTCCTCGCGGGTCTGGTGCAACACCTGCTCGCGGATCAACTCCGCCAGCAACAGCTGCTCCGGCTGATCGCTGATGGCATCGGCCGGGTACAGATGGGGGCCCAGGGGCAGATCCGCAGCAAGGGCCGCCACCAGGGCGGCACAGCCGTCGCCGGTGAGGGCGCTGAGCGGGTGCAGGGGCCAGGCCAGGCGATTCGTTCGGGACGGATAGGGATGAACCGCTGCTGGCTGGCCCGAATCCTCGGCACGCGGTTCGGGACGGGCGTCAGTCTCGAGGCCAGGCGGCTGATCCGGGTCAGATTCAGTTGAAGACGGGGCCCAGCTCACCAGCAGCTCCCGGTAACTGGCAGCCAGCGCCTCGGCCTGGGCCGGATCCACCTGATCGCTCTTGTTGAGGGCGATGTGAACGGGCACCCGGCAATGGCGCAACAGCTCAACGATGAAGGCATCGCCACGACCGGCCGGCTGACTGCCGTCCACCAGCAACAGCACCACATCCACCTCGCCGATGGCACTGCGGGCGCTCTGCACCAGCCGCTGACCCAGCAGATGGTGGGGCTTATGGATGCCCGGCGTGTCCAGCAACACCAGTTGGGCCTCGGGGGTGGTGAGGATGGCCCTTAAGCGGTTGCGGGTGGTCTGGGCCACCGGGGAGGTGATCGCCACCTTCTCCCCCACCAGTTGGTTGAGCAGGGTGGATTTGCCCACATTGGGCCGGCCGATCAGGGCGACGAAGCCCGAGCGGTAACCCAGCGGCGTGTCGGCACCCAGGGAACCGGAAGGAGAAGGGGCTGTCATCGCTCAAGCCTCGCAGCTGACGGGACGGGTTGGGCCCTGGACAGCGCCAGCTGCCAGGGGCTCCTGCCCCTGCGACCCAGCGGCCAACGGCTTGCCCATAGCCTGAGCAGACACCAAAGCCATCGCCATGACCGCCCCTGAGCCACTCCAGCCCAGTTTCCCCGAAGCGATCGAAATCAGCGGCCAATGGCTGGCGCTCTGGGAAGCGGGCGAGCTGAGCGACGAAGTGCTGGCCGACCGGGTGGCGGAACTGGTGGCCAGTCGCGATGGCGCCCGCGGCTTCTTCGTGGTGGCCCTGGCCGGGGACTCGCCCCTGATGGACCGGCTGCCGGAACCGGTGGCCCTGCAACTGCGCCTGGCCGGTGCACCGGTGGTGGACCTGATGGTGCGCAATCTGGCGATGAGCACGGCGATGGCAGTGCACCATGGCCGCTCTGGTGATTCCAGCCAGCAAAAGGGATCCCAGCGCGTTCAACATCGCTCCCGCGAGCTGCTGCAGCTGCTGGAACCGGCAACGGTGAAGCAAAGATTGGAGATCCTGCTGGCCGCAGCCAGAGATGGCCAAGGCGACGATGTGGCCTTTCTCGAGCGCTGGGGCTACGACGCGGCACAGAAATCAGCGATCGCCGAGGCCATCGATGCCGTGGCCGACTGAGCTCAGGGGGCGATAGCCGCCGAGGCGGCCGGGGCCTCGCTGCCCATCGGGGCGACCGCAGGCAGCGGGGCAGGAGCAGCGGCAGCCTCAGCTACGGGCGCAACGGCAGCAGAGGTCTGTACTGCCGGAGCTACAGCCACCGGCGGGGGGGAACTGGAGACAGGCTCCAGACTGACGGCAGGGCTGGCCGGTGTCACAGCGGCGGCCGATGGTTGAGCGGCAGACACAGGAAGTTGGGCCGCAGGCTTGGTGTCTGGGGTGAGCACCGGGGCCTGCTCCAGCGGATGGAGATGGATCACCGCCGGCACCACGGAGCCAACGGCAGGGCGCTGCTGATGACGCGACCAGGTGTCGATCTCCTTGATCACCCCGGCGTTGTCGGGGGTCTGGAGAATGTCTACGCTGCCATCGCTCTGGATCGCCAGGGGCACCTCGGTGGTCTTGCTCACACTGAGCGAAGGCACATGAATCACCCGAGCGGTGCTGATGCGACGCGGAGCCCCAGGGAGCTGGAGGATGGCCTGGCGCATGGGATCACGCCACATGCTGGGCAGCGGCCCCATCGGATCGCCTCCGCCCAGGGAAGCGGCCCGTTCGGCCATCGCCAAGGGCGACATCGAACCCTCATGCAGATCATTTAGTTCAACACTGCCGCCCAAAAGCTGGGCCCGTGTGAAATGACGGTTCAGCCAATTCTGGCTGGCCTTAGCTGAGGGCTGGAGCTCGACGTGAGCAGCGGCACGGCTGGACGCGGAAGGATTGGAGCTGAACGCCTCAATCGAGCGGCTGAGCGGGCGATCCAGCAGGGAAGAGGCTCCAGATCCGGCGGTACTGAGCAACACACCCGTAGACGTGAGGGCGTTGCTGGCCAGATTCTTAACCGGGGCGGCTGTTGCATCGAGGAGCTTGTCGAGGGCAAGGGACGGCCCCCTGGCCAGATCACGGTTTAGCTGGTCGCTGCGACCAGGTGGCGTGATACGCCTCAGGTGGGACACCCAACGGTCATGCACATCAAGCGCCACCAGGGGCAACCAGATCACCTGACTAACCAGGGCCCAACCAATCGCCTGAAACTTGATGCCGGGGCCTTGGGAACTCATGGGACCAGAACAGGGGAGTAGGGAGCAAGGGTCAGGCTTGGCAGGAGCCAAGTCAATCAGCGATTATTATAATAGCCATACTGAAAGAAAAGATTACCCAACGAACTGAGCGGCAACACCACTTGGTTGAGCAGATCCATGGTCTTTCCATAATAACTGCGCCTGACGATGATCATGTCCCGATCTCGCAGGGGAGGATTGAACCCCTTCGAGATATCTTGACCTGGCTGATAGCTATAGAACTCACTAGTCGTGGTGCCATTGCGATTCAGACGAACCAATTCAATATCACTTTTCTTGGCGCGCCAAGGCACAGGCCCACCAGCCCTTAGCAAAGCTTCTTGAAGTGGCGTATTGGCAGGAACAGCAATTGTTCCCGGCTGCTTCACCTCACCCACCAAGGTCACACTGATGGTGGCGGGGGAGAGGTTGGACAGGCCAATCTGAAGCACCTCACTGGGCAGGGGCTTGTCTGTGCGGGTGACGATCAGGGTATCGCCATCAAAGAGAATCGGGTTCTGGCGCTGGTTTCCGGCCTGCAGCAACTGGGCCAGATCCAGCACGGTCTGCTTTTCAACACCACCGGAACCAGCCGGCCGTCGCAACACAATTTGGCGGATATCGGCGTTGAGGGTGATGCCACCAGCCGTCTGGATGGCAGAAACAGGCGTGGAGTAGGAGGCGAGTGGATAGAGCCCCGGACGACTGACCTCGCCAAGAATGCTCACCTGAACAGGACGGGGCCTGATGAGGTTGAGGATCAACTGGGGCCTCACCAACTGCTTGCTGTACAAAGAAGTCAGCCAGCGGCTGGCCTGGCCCAAGGTGAGCCCGGTGAGCTGAACCGATCCCAGCAGCGCCAGGGTGCTGGTGCCATCAGGGAGGATTTCAACGGGACCACCCACCTCCTTGGCGGCAGGGTCCAGGAAATTGAGCTGCAACTGATCTCCGGGCCCCAGCACGTAGAGATCGCTGTACACACTGGGCAGGGAGAGGCCCTCAGCCACACCCAGGGCACCGGGACCAGCCACCTGGGCAATCGCCGGTGAGCTGAAAGCGGCCGCTGAGGGCTCAGCGGCTTGGAGCGGCAACAGCGACGTCGACAGCATCAAACCCCCCAGAGCCAGGGACGAGGAGGCCCGACCCAGCGGCCAGACGAGGCTCGCTGACCAAGCTTGCCGACGGGCACCTGCGGAATGGTCAGGGCTGTTTGGGACCTCCACGGGCAGCGGCATCAGCAGTTAGAGCGCCTCACCTTACCCAGTTCAGCCGGAAAATCCGCAGGAGACGGTTCAGCCAATGGATCGGACCAGGCGATGGGCTGCAGCATTTAGCCGTAGAATCGCCGGACGACCTCATGATGATCAGGAATGGCAGCGTCGGACGCCAGCAGAGCTTCAGGGTCCGGCTCGGATGTGACCGGGACTTTGCTGGCCAAGGCCTCCCCCGTTGCCACGCCCCAAGGCAACGCTTTGCTGCGTACCAACCCTTTCGATGCCCAGGCTTTCGATTCGCCCCTGGCCGGAGCGCAAGACTCAACCAGTAGCGGTTTAGCCGGGCTGATCCGCACAGTTAAACGGCGCCAGGGCCTTTTTCTATTTACATTCGCCGTGGTCACCGGTGCCCTGGCAATCAACACGCTGCGGCAAAGAATTTTTTCGCCCGTGTACGAGGGCGGTTTCCAGATGCAGATCAGCAATCCCTTTGAATCCAGGGGTGGCGGTAACCAGGGATCAAGTGGCTCGGTTGAGGCCTTGGCCCGTAGCAACTTTAACTTTGATCTTCCAAGTCTAGTTGTGCTGATGCGAAGCCCCCTGCTGATCAAGACGATCGCCGAAAAGGAAGGGGTTGGGATCGGTGAACTCATTGGCAATCTCTCGATCGGCACTGCCTCAGAAAACGTTCAGAACGTTTTGAATGTCAGCCTTCGCTGGCCCGATCCTGTCAAAGGTCGTCAAATTCTCAACCAGCTCTCCCAGACATACACACGCTTTTCGCTGACCCAAAGGCAAGAAGCCATGGCTTCCGGGGTGAAGTTCCTGGATCAACAGGCACCCGACATCATGCGACGGGTAGAAGGACTCCAGAATGAGATGCTGAACTTTCGTAAACGCAATAATAATTTGGATCCGGCAGACAATGCCCGCAGCATCCTTGGTGCACGAGAAGCGCTGATTGCTGAACTCAGAAGCCTACAGAGGCAACAGGTTGAGCTCACAAGCCGTCTTGCCTCAATTCAATCAGGCAAATTGCAATGGCAGCCCAGTGGTGCTCCTACAGCCATCGAACAACTGGGACGGGAAGGCGTACTTGTTCCCGGTCGTGGTGCCGGAGCGGAAGTGGCCAAAGGTACAGGCACTCCACTGGAACAATTTAATCAATTTGAAACTGAGCTCGCCGGTGCTCGTGCCACCTATCGAGAAGATTCACCAACCGTCCAATCTATATTAGCCAGACGCAACGCCTTACTCCCAGTGGTCCAACAGCAAGCTGGAGATGGGGTACGAGCACAGCTGCTGGCTAATGTAGCGGAACAAGATGAGATTAATCGCCAAATTCTGTTGCTTAATCAGAATTTCCGCAATAATCCCATCAAAATGAAAGAATTTGACGATTTGCAACAGAGGTTGTCGATCGCCAGAGAACATTATTCCTCTTACATCCAAGCCCGCGAAAACTTCCGCCTTGAACTAGCTCGCTCCACCACTCCTTGGAAAGTTATCAGCCCGGCGGAGTTCGCCGATGTGCCAGTCGAACCCAATATTCAGAAAAGCTTGCTGAGAGCCTTACTGGTGGGCTTGTTGGCTGGACTAGGTGCAGCACTTCTGCGGGAGCGTACCGACAACGTGTTTCACACGCCGATGGATGCCGAACGCGAACTGCAGCTGCCCGTACTTGGCCTGATTCCTTATCTGCCACTGGAACCGGGTCTCGAAATCTCCAGTAGCATTGCCAAAATGTCAGCAAGCGAGCGCTTCGCCATCAAAGAATCGCTGCGCAGCCTGTTCACGACCTTCAGACTGCTACGGGCCGATCGCAACATCCGGATGGTTGGAGTCACCTCCTCCACCCAAGGCGAAGGGAAATCAACAGCCGTCACGATTTTTGGCCGCACCCTCTCCGATCTTGGCTTGAAGGTACTCATCATCGATGCCGACATGAGGCTGCCGATGCAAACCCGGTATCTCGGCATTGAGCAGGGGGAAGGCCTCTCCACCTTGCTCTCAGATTCGAGCGTCAAAGCAACTGGATTAATTCAATCCATCAGCGAAAACTTTGACATTATCCCTGCAGGCCCCAAGCCGCCCGATCCAGCCAAGCTGCTTAACTCCAGTCGCTGCCAGGAAGTAGTGGATGAGGTGAGAGCCCTGGCTGGCTACGACATTGTGCTTTGGGATGCGCCGCCGTGCCTGATGCTCTCCGACCCGATCCTGTTGGGAGAAAAACTCGATGGCATTCTGTTCTTAGTGGGCCTTGGCAAGGTGAGCCGTGAGCTGGCCCCCCAAGCGTGCCGTCGCATCAAAGCAACCGGGGTGGACGTACTTGGCCTGATTTGCAACCAGGTTTCCTTCCCAAGCCGCCTAAACGATTACGGCTATGAATATGGATACTATTACCATTATGCCTACGCTGGCGCATACGGCAAAACAGGCAAAGAATACGGAAAATATGGTCGAGGACTCAACGGATACATCACACGCTATCGCGACTCCTATTTACGCAATGGCTACGCAGGAAACCATGGCAAGAATAGTTATTTAGGCAAGTCCTATCAAGAAGCAGCTGTCTCGCACGAAGAAAGCAATTTCGAAGCTCCAGTCGCTGACAGAGAAACAAACCAAGTTAATGGCAGCAAACATAACAAAATCCCGGGACCTTCTGAAAACAAAACCAGTCGCAACTCAGCAACGGCTCCCCTTGGCTGGCTTCGACGTCATTTGCACAATCCATTCAGCCGAAAGCCAAAAAGCCGCCACTGATGACTATTAAGATCATTCTTGATTGGCGAGATCATGAAGAGCGCAGACGATTCCACACAAAGACCCCAGCTTGAATAGCAGTTTCTTTGATTAAATTTTGACTCGCAAACAACTGACACGACGCCACTTGAGACCAGCAAAGCCATGCACGCCATCAATAAGCCATTATTAGTATGATCAACCAAACAACAACGAAGTCAATACTTTAATACTTGTTCCAGCAGTTCCAAGTGGTCATAAATAGGCAACGCTGCGGGATGGCAGCGACGAACCCAGTCCAAAGCAGCATAAATATCAATCTTGCGACGCCGTGCCGTGAGGCCAACGGCGATCAGTGGTGAACGCTCAATCCCGGCCAAGCAATGGAGATAAACAGGTGCCCCTTCGTCCAGCAGGGCTTCTGCAGTGCTGAGAGCCATTAGCAAACGTTCGGGTTTAAGTCCTTCCTGCTGGCGATGATCTGGGATTGACACTCTCGCGCTCTGCCATCCCTGGGGTATCGGCGCTAACCCCTCTTCCTGCGGATAGCAGCAACTGAAACGCCCTCGCAAGCCGGCCTCCTCTAATTGCTGCCAATGCAAGGTGTTGGCTGGCATGGGACCAATAGCTAGCTGATTGGTAAGAATCCAGCTGTAGGGGAGAGGCTGACCAGGGGGGAAACCACCACGCTCGCGGCTCATGACTGGACGACGCCCAAACCAACGCGAAAACAAATTTCCACTCATCTGTTGGACTATTTATGCACAGTTGAAGAGACAGAAGCGAGAATGTCTCGCCAGATCTTGACGGCAGGTGGTTCGGTAGTTGCACTGCGCAGACTGACAAGGATACACCTAAACTTGCGTGTGGGCTGGAGACCCAACAGACCTTTGACCGTATCAATCGGACCAGCCACTTGCTGATCGGCAGCCTTCCCAAGAGCCTCTGCAGTGATCGCCATGGTGGCAAGACCTGCGCTTCCGGATAACAGACAAGTCTGATAGGCAGGCCGCCCCTTGATCAGACCAGCTGCACTGCCAGGCGCGGGGATGTCGAGCCGGCGTGAAACAAGAAAGAGGGAAGGTTGATCACGGCCGAGGAAGGAAGCCTGAAAAGTCTTACGTTGGCGCACACTGCCATGAACTATACGTAACTCCGATCCATCAGAGAGCTTCCAGCCAAGGATGGGCGAGAGGGACCTCTCATAACTGCGAACAGCAGGCAAGATAGTCAGAGGATTGGGATTAAGCCCAGCCTTGGTGAAACTGGATAAAAGAAGGGCAGCAGGTAAATCCTGGGCACGGGGCCAACGGGGTACCAGCAAACCCTGCAGAGCGGCAAGAGCAGAAAGAGCTACCAGAAGAAAAAACCAACGGCACAGCAGAGAATCCTGGATTAACGGAGCAGGTCTCATGAATGCAATTCCTCAGTATCTGCAACCAGCTGGGGAGGCAACTCACGCTCTAAGAGATTGATATATAAAATTCCGTAGACGAAAACGGCTACTCCAGAAAACAGGAGGGAGCCAGTTTCATCATGAAAAAAGGTAAAAAGAGGACTACCCTTGCCCTGGCCAACGCTGGCACAGCCTGCAAGTAGTGCAATACGAATGGTATTGCAGACCAGACCGATTGCCGGTGCTGCGGCAAATAGCAATAGACGACTGAGCCAGGAACGAATGCGAAAAGCCAGCATGAAGATTAGGCCCACGCAGAGGATTTGTGCCATCATGTCGAGTCCGTTACACTCCGCCAGCACTTGAACTCCACCACCGGGCAGCATCACGCTGCGACCCTTGACCACCACATCAAGACCCAGAATCGATAGCCAAAAACCGGCTCCGCGAGCAGTCAAGAAGCTCAGCGGTGCCTCCGGCAGCAGCCTCATCAACAACGCATAGGAGGGCAATAGCAGCAGACATAACAATGGATCCCTGAATCGAGTGAGATCACGCAGCGGTAGGCAAAGCAAGGTGAGGGCCAACCCAGCCAGGGGTGCCAGCACATAGATCATGCCATCCCAGTAAAGGATCACCGCGGTACGGGCCAAGACCCAGAGCAGCAGGAACGTACCCAGCAGCAGGCCGATCAGGCCAGGCCTGGGATGGAGATCCTGAAGCTGATCCTCGATACAAATCAGGGCACCACCCCAGATCATCACGGCTAGCACCGTGACATTGGCCGACTGACTGGTGTGAAACACCGCGCTATTCTGAGTCGCAACCAGCAACGCCAGCAGTAACCAGAGATTTCTTAGGGTCGGCGGCGGAATCGCGGGCAACCAAGTCCGTAATGAATCAGGAAGCTTCTGCCGGAATGCATCCAAGCGACCATTAAGAATGCCAACCGCTGGAATATTCAGCGCCGACAAATCAGGCTTTGGGTTCTCATGTGCCAATTTAACGATGCCTTGAATGCTCAAAGGACATACGTATACATAGCTTGATCGCTCACCACTGCCGTTCAACTCCTGGCTTCCAGCTTGAGACCCCCAGCCCCATGGGGCTAATGCTCTGGGGAATCGGCAGGGCGTCGGCATCAGCAAAAATCGGTTTAGCATAGGACTTGATACCCAGTGGGAGGTGACGCGCAAGCAGCTCGGCGTAAGCTTGCACGACCAGGGCGGGCGTCGCTGTGGCCAACAAATGGCGGCGTCCCGCTTCGCCAAGCTGTTGAGCCAGGCCAGGAGCGGCCACCAGCGATCGGATGAAATTTGCAAGAGCTTCAGCCTCACCGCTGGCGAAGGCACTACCGCAACCAGCACGGGCAATTTCCGTGCGCAGGTAGGAACGGGGTGCACAGATCGCAGCCACGGGACAAGCTGCAGCCAGATGGCCATAAAGCTTGCTCGGGGCCACCTGTCCCTCAGCAGCCTCGAGCAGACTGACAATGGCCAGGTCTGCGGCGGCAAGAAGTTCCGGCAGATCGGCGGCGTCCTGGTATGGCAGAAAACGCACATTCGCCAACGTCCAGGCTTCCACCTGTTCCACAAGGAAGCGATGCTGGGCACCAGCCCCTACGATCAACACAGTGATCTGCGGCTCGTGGCGCAATAGCCTTGCAGACTGCAGAAGGGTATCGAGGTCGTGACAACGACCTTGATTGCCGGAATAAAGGACTGTGAAACTATCGCCAAGGCCGTGGCGATGAATAAAATGATTGTATTGCTTGGGAATGGGAGCGATCAACTCTGGATCAGCCCAGCTAGGGATGACCGTGATTGGCGTGCGCATAGAGGGGTAATGCTGACACAAATGCTCCTGCATGGTGGCGCTCAGCACTATGATTTCGCTGGCGGCCGTGAAACTGCTTGCCTGCAGTAAATGCCAGACGCGGGCAACCGGGTGATCAGCAGCAATAACACCGAGCGAAACGGCAATATCGGGGTAAAGATCATAAACCAACACGACGTATGGCGCTCGCGTCAACAGATGACACAACCAGCCGACGATCGGTAGGTAGGCCGGCTCGGTGGTGAAAAGCAGTAAATCCCCACGGCGGCACTGGCGCAGCAGCCGTAACAGGGTGCGCAGGCAGAACAACAGGCTGTTGACCACCCGACCGCGGATGCGCTCCGGCCAAAAGCGGGATGTGGCGGTACGACGGATGCAGCGGTTGGGCAGGAATTCGATCCGCTCAGCCTGATTAGCGTGAAAGGCGTAGCCTGGCTGACCGGTTAGGACCAGATTCTGCAGGCCCCGCTCAGCTAAGCGGCGCGAAAGATCTTCAATGAACTGGCCCGTGGCGGCAAAATCAGGCGGAAAATATTGGGAGACAATGGTGAGCCGAGCCAGACGGGACCTTTCTCCCCGCCATCGGAGGCGATCGGCAAGCTTCCGCAGCGGAAGTCGTGAGGAAAAGGAAAATCTGTACATTAGTACATTAAATATGCTTATATGAATATTCTTGATAGAAGCCAACTGGCTTGTAAAGCTGAACACATGCAGCTGACACCTCGAGAAAAGCGATTAAGGCCTGATGGGAGGGAAAACCGAAGTGAAGCCAAGTTTAGGTTTGGCTTGGGGTCGACCAGAAAGAAACAAGCCTACAGGCCCCAAGAGCTTGACAGATCCTCGCCCTCCACCAAGGCGGCAGAAGCGATGCAGATAATGGAGATACTGGGCTTAGCCCTGCTAAGGCTTGAGCCTTACGGGATACTGCCCTCAAGAAAAGCTCAGGAATGGCAGCGAAACATGTTGGTGCGCGCTTGCGGATGACGTCCGAAGATGCTGGAGTAAGGACAGTCTGCATGTCATGTGCCATCAAATGATGTGGATTGAAGCCTGAGTTGGTGAAACCCGTTTGGAGCAGCCTGATAAGCCACTCTATCCGAGCCAAGGGACTCAGAGCTGGCGGCACAAGCGAGGGCCCACAATCACGGCCAGATTGCCCCGCCTGATCACCCCTGGAGCGATCAGGCCACCGCCAACGGCGCCCACGGAACCACGGCCCCTCACCGACGACGATGCCTGGGGCCAACACGGCGCAGGCCGCGATCCAGGCATCGGAGTCGACCGTGACCGGACCCAGCCACAGGCCAAAATCCATGCAGCGGTAATCGTGGTTGCCGGTGCACAGTTAGGCACCTTGGGAGAGGCAGGCCCGATCCCCCAGGGAAACGGGAGACAGATTGTCGATCCAGACATCCGCACCAAACCAGCAGTGGTTACCGCAACGGAAACGCCAGGAGAATTTGACCCGCAGACCCGGCTTGAGACACCACGGCGTCCCAGGCTGGTACCAAAAAGGCGCAGCAGAGCGACCCGCCAACCAGATCCTGGCAGCCAGGACAACGACAGCAGAGGGGATCCCAGACAAAACCAAAGGGTGAGCACTGGGGCAGAGCGGCCGGGGCTCTAGTCCGCCGGCGTGCAGTAGCGGGAGAGATCCTGAAACATCGCCCTGGCATTTAGGAGGGGCACGTGCTTCGAGCGAAAGCTGCAAGTGCTCCTGCAGCCAATGCTGCCAAACCATCAATGCCCAGCGGCGATACCAGGGGCGCAGATCAAGGCTGGCGGGGTGGAGGGCAGACGCAGGGGCAGCGGAGAGGCAGGATCATCCAGCCAGAGCTGAAAAGGAAAATGAAACCCCTGTTTAGGACGATTCAAGAACCAGCTGGGCAGCTCGGGAACGGCCTTGGCCAACAGCTCCTTGCCTGGAGCGAGACGGAGAGCAGCCGGAAGGAGGCAGAGCTGGTGCTGCAGCGAGGCATCCACCAGAAGAAGATGTAACTCCAGACCGCCTGCCATCGCCATGACATCACTATCCGGCGAGAGCTGGTTAAGCAGATAGGTGGAACACTCCAGCCAGGCCCCAGTGCAATAGCAGGCTGGAGATTTCTGTGGGGGCGAACAGGCCTCGAAAGCAACGATGGGCGGCGGCGCCGAGGGGGGCAGCTGCAACCAGTCCGCCAAGCGCTGGCGGCGACCCTGGTGACCGTTGGGCAGCTGGCGCAGGGTTGTGGTGACCGGGCCCAGAACGCTGAGGCGCCAGCGGTGCAGCCTCGGCACCTGCCGAACGCTGGGATAGCCGCCGAACAGTTCATCGCCGCCGAGTCCAGAGAGGGCCACCTTGATGCCCTGAGCTCGCGCCAGGCGCGCCACGCACCAGGTGTTGTAGCCATCGATCAAAGGCTGATCCTGGCTGGCAAGGAACTCTGGCAACCAGTCACGGGTCTCCTGGGCCGTGACTGGCAGGGGCGTGTACGACGCTGAAAGCGAACTCACAAATGCGTGAGCGGAGGATTGAGACCGTCAGCGGTTTGTGCCGGCGCTAGCTGCAGGCTTTGTAGGAATCTGAGCCAAATACGCGGCTTCCAGAAGCCGTGGCGCAGCGCCTCGCGGAAATAGGCGCGGCAGCGGGGATCGCCGTTGCGGCGCAGGGCTTCGGCGATGAAGTAAGCCCCCTCGGCCCGGCGGCCATCCCAGGGAGGGCTGGGCTGCCAGGAGCGCCGGCCTGAAGCGGCTGGTTCCGCGACAGCTGCGGGCCGGATCAGGGCCGCCTGCTCCAGCAGAAGCTGCTCCGAATTGCCGCGGACCCGGGCCTGCTGGCAGGCGAGCGACAGGCGGGCGATCGCCACCTGTTCGCGGCGATGGCGCGAGGAAAGCCCATCCACCTGCAGGCGCACGCGGGTGAGCGGCTCGTGGAGCAGCAGGAAGCGGCCGCGCTCGGCCAGGCGATACCAGAGGTCCCAATCCTGTCCGTAGTAAAAGGCGCTGCGGTAGCCGCCCTCCGCCTCATAGGCGTCGCGGCTGAAGAGCACCGAGGCGTGGTGGGGAATATCGATCGCTTCGCCGGTGCCGCGATCGATCCAGAGGAGTTCCCAGCAGGGGCCGCACACCTGAACGTCACTGGTGCAGAGCACGGCGGCGGGATCGGCGGCCAGGGCTTCAGCTTGGCGCTGCAGGCGCTGGGGCTCCATGGCATCGCCGGCATCGAGGCGGGCAATGAAGGTGCCGCGGGCCCGGGCGCAGCCGAGGATCAGGGCTTCGGTGAGGCCCCGGCGGGGAGAATGCAGCAGCCGGAAGCGCGGATCGATGGCTAGGCGCTGCTGGAGGCCTTCACCGGCCTGAAAGGGGCCATTGGCCACGATCAGGCACTCCCAGGCGGGGGCCTGCAACTGGGCGGCGATGGAGTCGAGGCTGGCGGCCAGAAGCGGGCCGTCGCGGTGGCAGCCGATCACCACCGAGATCAGAGGGGAAACCTCAACCATCACGGCGCAGGCGGCGATCCAGGCATCGGTAGCGATCGAGCAATTGGATCATGCGGGGGAACCACCGGCGAGATCGGCGAAATCGCTGGCAATCAGCTGGAGGAATCTTCGGTGAAGGGGGGAAGGATCGAGCCAGACAAGTGCTCCCACTCGAAGCGCTCGAGCCTGGAGTTGATCTGCGCGAGCCGCGCGTTCTCTTTCTTGAGCCGCTCTGTTTCTTTCCTGTCGAGCAGCATCCTCTGCTCCGGATCGTATCGCTGCACTTTATTGTCGATCGTTGGATGCCAATTTAGCTTCTGCAATAGCCGTCGCCACGGCGGCAGCGATGCCAGGAATTCCTGCTTGCTGCGGTAGATCGATGGAACCGGCTCCCAGGAGGTCGACATGGCTGTAGCTCGTGAGCAGTGTGATCAGGCCAAGGAGAAGGGCGGCGAAGACTGTGATCCAGCCCTGTCGGTCAAGTTGAACATTCACCGCAGCCAGCCCAAGCCCTGCATACGCAATAGTACACCTGAACTATCAGGTCGTGCCAGGCGAGTCTCCGGTGCCCGTTCAGCCTGCCGCCACCGCTCGCGGCTTCCGCTGCCCCACCACCACCGCCGGGCTGCCGCGCACGATGGCGCCGGGAGGCACCGAGCCGCTCACCACCGCGCCGAAGGCCACCACGGCTCCGCCGCCGATCTGGGTGCCAGGGGCCAGCACGGCGCGGGCCGCGATCCAGGAGTCGGAAGCGATCGTGATCGGGCCAAGCATCAGGTCAAAGCCGGGGGAGCGGAAATCGTGGTTGCCGGTGCAGAGATAGGTGCCTTGGGACAGGCAGACGCGATCTCCGAGGGTGACGGGAGCCAGGTTGTCGATCCAGGCGTCTTCTGCGAGCCAGCAGGCATC
Source organism: Synechococcus sp. UW140 (assembly GCA_945872185.1). Classification (GTDB taxonomy): domain Bacteria; phylum Cyanobacteriota; class Cyanobacteriia; order PCC-6307; family Cyanobiaceae; genus Cyanobium. The sequence continues at coordinate 50,037 of CAMBZX010000002.1, forward strand.
GCCGACCACCAGGCGCCAGGGGAACTTCACCCGCAGGCCAGGCTTGAGGCGGCAGCCGCTGCCGATGCGGGCCCCGAAGGCACGCAGCAGCGCCACGCGCCAAGCGGAGCCGGGCAGCCAGGGGGCGCTCAGCAGGGGCGCGCCGAGGCAGAACCAGAGGGTGCGCACCAGCACGGGTGCACCGGGGTGCCAATCGGGGGGGGTGCGATAGCGATCGAGCTGTTGGATCATGAGGGGGAACCGCCGGCAAGATCAGCGAGCTCGGTGGCGATCAGCTGCAGGAACCGCCGGTGGAGTGGGGTGGGATCGAGCCAGACAAGTGCTCCTGCTCGAAGCGCTCGAGCCTGGAGTTGACCTGAGAAAGCCGAGCGTTCTCTTTCTTGATCTGCTCGATCTCGCTCGCGAGCTGCTGCATCCGCTTCTCGTGCTCGATCTTCCTGCGCTCGAATTCGATCTCGCGAATCTCGTACTCGACGACGGGATGCCAGTTGAACCTCGACAACCAGCGTCGCCAACGAGGCAGCGAGGATAGAAACTCCGACTTGCTGATTGAGCCGGTGGGTTGGGCCCCAAAAGACGTCGACATGGTCATATCCAGTGAAGAGAGTGATCAGGGCGAGCAGAAGGCCGGCCATGAGCGTGATCGCGCCCTGCAGGTCGAATCCCAAAAACACCGCAGCCAGCCCAAACCCTGAAATCAGAATAGTACGCCTGAACCATTAGGGCATCCGTGGAGTCACGAATCGGCTCCGCTCTGAGCCGCCAGCGGGCTCCTGACGGCAGGGGCCGGGGCACGGGCTGCAGCCGGAACGACTGCTGGGGCGGCGCTTCAACCACCATGGCGGGCCTCCCAGAGCATCAGGCTCAGCAGGGTTTCCACATACATGCGCTGGAAGGCGTAGAACCAACCGCGCCAGCCGTCGAGCAGGCCGCGGTGCCAGATCAGGCAGAGGGCCAGCACCGCAAAGGGGGCAATCACATGGGTGCGGCGTAGGGCGTCGTTGAGGCCTAGCTGCTGACGCGGCGTGTTGTAGAGCTTCTGGGTTTCCTGCTGCAGGTAGCGCTGCTGGCTGGCGAGCCAGCGGCTTAGGGGTTTGCGGTCGTCGTGGAGCACCGGCTCGCGCATGGTGGCGGTACGCCCTGATGGCACGAACTGATGGGAGTGGCCGTCATTTTCGTAGTGGCCGCCGCCACGGCGCATCAGATTGATGCGGGGTGGCAGCAGGGTGCCGCGCAGGGGCTTGCCGGCCACCAGGTAGCGAAAAGGGGTGACCACGGCGGCCAGATCCGCTGGCGCGGTGGCGATCAGCTGGGCGAGTTCGCCCTGGAAGGCGGGGGTGATGCGATGGTCGGCATCGAGGCTGAGGATCCAGGGGGTGTGGATCAGGCTGAGGCCGAAATTGCACTGCTCGGCAAAGGAATCAAAGGGGCGGTGGATCACCTCCACCTGGGGCACGGCGGCGAGCAGCTCCAGGGTGCGGTCGGTGCTGCCGCTGTCGATCACCAGGATGCGCTCCGCCCAGCGAAGGCCTTCGAGGGTGCGACCGATGTTGGGCTCTTCGTTGTAGGTGATCACCAGTGGGGTGACCTGGCTGAGATCAGCCATCGCGACCATCCATGGCTGTCAGGGCCGGGAACGTTGCTGCCAGATGCAGCCGCAGCCGCCGGCGGGCTTCGGTGGCATCAGCGTTGGAGGCCATCCAGGCCAGGGCGCCGCTGCTGAGCTGCTGGCGCAGGCTGGGTTGGCTGCAGATGGCTTCGATGGCGGCGGCCAGGGCAGGAGCTTCATGGGGCACCAGGGTGCCGGTGCGGCCGGGCAGCACGAAATCTTCGGGGCCGCCGCAGCGGGTGCTCACTACCGGCACACCGCAGGCCATCGCTTCCAGCGCCGAGATGCAGAGGCCCTCTTGGTGGGAGGGAATCACGAACAGATCCCAGCGTTGCATCACTGCCGCCAGCTGCGGCGGTTCGAGATAGGGGTGGCATGTCACCACAGCATCTAGATCGCGGTGTTGCAGGGCATCCGCGAGGAGCTGCCGGCCGTTGCGCTCGCCGGTGAGCTCCAGCTGCACGGGCTGGCCCTTTTGGCGCAACTTCTGCACGGCATCGAGCAACAGCGGCAGTTGTTTACGGGGATCGCCGTAGCGGCCGGCGAAACCAATGCGCCAGGGCTCGCGGACGGACGGATCGGGGCGGAACAGGGCGGGATCGGGCGGCAGATAGAGCACACCGGCGGTGGGACGGCCGGAGAGCTCCTCGAGCTCTTTGGCGGTGTGGCGGCTGATCGTGAGGATGCGGCCCTGGGTGGCTTGCAGCACACGCCGCTCCATGCGCCGCAGCACCGGGCCGTTGAGGCTGCGGTCTAGCAGGCGGCGATGCCAGGGGAACGTGCGCACGCGGGCGTCGCGATCGCCGTGCCAGGGGGTGCCCACCCAGGCCAGGAACGGCACGCCGGAGCGCAGGTAGCGATAGGCGCAGAGTGGATTGCCCGTGGTGACCAGATGCAGATCGGCGGCGGCGATCAGGCGCCGCCAGGGGCGGGTGGCCCAGTAGTGGCTGAATTCCAGCTCCGGCAGCCAGGCGCCGATGGCTTCGCCGGGCACCTCGGGCCATACAGGCTCGCGGCGTGCAGCCGGACGCCGACCGGAGAGAAGGTGCGGCAGCGGCACTGAGAGTTCGGGGCTGCAGCTCCAGGGCTCGTACCAGGCCAGGGTGCTGGTGATGCCGAGGGCTGCCAGCTCCTGCACCAGCCAGCGGGTCTTGGCCGGCACACCGCCGCTGGAGGGCTGGATGGTGCTGATCAGGGCGCGCAGGGGGGGCGCTGGCATCGGGGGGCGGAGGTCTGAAAGAGTTGGGGGTGCCGGTGCAGGAGAGAAGCCCGCCGATGGGGAATGGTCGCACTGGCCGAACCGCCGCCTCCAGAAGCCTGTTTTTGCTGCAGCGCCTGCTGGGCAAGCTGAACAGGCCCCAGAAGCTCGAGCTGCTGGCGCTGGCACCCAGTGCCCTGCTGGTGGCAGGTCTGGATCTCGGCCTGATCGTGCTGATCGCCCGGCTGGTGGGCGTGCTCGGCCAGGGCGGCGGCCAGCCGGTGCAGCGCTTGGTGCTGGCGGTGATCGGCCTGGGCTGGAGCGTGTCGCTGCTGAAGGCCGGGCTGCGGTTGTGGCAATACCGGCTCGGGGGGAAGATCTGGCAGCAGCTGAGTAGCCGCATGCTGGAGCGGCTGCTGGCCCAGCCCTATCAGTTCCATCTCAACCGCAGCCGCGCCGAGCTGAGCACCCGGCTGCTGCAGCAGCTGGCCCAGGTGAGCCGGCTGGTGGTGCTGCCGGCGGTGCTGGTGATCGGCAGTGCCGCCACAGTGCTGCTGCTGGTGGCTGGGCTGCTGTGGCTGGCCGGCCCGCTGGCGCTGCTGTTGATGCTGCTGGTGGCCGGGCTCTATGGCCTGCTGGTGCTGCTGATGCGCCAGCCGCTGCGGCAGCTGCAGGAGCGGCGGATGTCGGCGGAGGTGGCGGCCACGGCCGAGGTGCTGGAGGCGTTGGCGGCGATCCGCAGCGTGCTGCTGGAAGGGGCGCAGCGGCAGGTGCTGGAGCGGTTTGAACAGCTCACAAGGCAGATCGAACGCAGCCTGGGGCTGAGTGAAGCCCTGCCGCAGCTGCCGCGGCTGCTGGTGGAGCCGGTGGGGCTCACGGGCGTGCTGCTGCTACTGCTGATCCCCGAGATCCGCAGCGCCGGCGCCAGCACGCTTCCCTGGCTGGCGCTGGTGACGGTGGCGATGCTTCGCCTGGCTCAGCCTTTGCAGGAGCTCTCCCAGGCCCTCAACCAGCTGCAGGGCAGCACGCCGCTGCTGCGGGAGTGCGTAGCCCTGCTGGAGCTGCCGCTGCCGCCACCGGATATCCATCGGCCGCAAGCAGAGAACGGGCCATGGCAGCGACTGCAGCTGGTGGATGTCAAGCTGCGCTATCCCGGCCAGAGCCGCTGGGTACTGGATGGCCTGAACCTGGAAATCGTGCGCGGAGAACGGCTTGGCCTGGTGGGAGCCAGCGGCAGCGGCAAGAGCACGCTGGCGGCCCTGCTGCTCGGGCTGCTGCAACCAGAGCAGGGCCAGCTGCTGCTCGACGACCTGCCGCTGCAGGGCGGCCGACTGCAGCGCTGGCAGCGCCAGTGCGCCGAGGTGAGCCAGCCGATCCGGCTGCGGCCCGACAGCCTGGCCGAGAATCTGTGGGGCTGGCAGCCGGCCGGAGAGGAGAGCCTCCTTTGGGATGTGCTGGAGCAGGTGGGGCTGATGCCGCTGGTGCGCGGCTTGCCGCGCGGCCTGCAGACGGAGCTGGGCGACGACGGCCTACGGATCAGCGGTGGCCAGCGGCAGCGACTGGCCCTGGCGCGGGCCCTGCTGCGCCGGCCGCGCCTGCTTGTGCTTGATGAAGCCACCAGCGGCCTGGATCAGGCCGGTGAATCGGCCCTGCTGGCGGGGCTGGAGAGCACTACGGCCGGCAGCAGCGTGGTGGTGATCGCCCATCGAGAGATAACAATGCGCCTCTGCTCGAAGCTGGCGCTGCTGAAAGGTGGGCAAATCACGGCGGAGGGTTCGTTCGAGACGCTGCTGAATCACTCCCCGGATTTCCGGCAGCTGCTCGCCCGGGGAGCTCAGGACATGGGTTGAGCAGACCGGCCAGGCTCAGCCCCAGCAGCAGATTGAGCGGAAACAACTCGGTGATGTTGAGGGTGAGGCTGGCCAACCCCAGGCACAGCAGAAAGGGGCGGGCATGGGGATCGCAGCGCCAGGCCCAGAGCAGCAGGCCGTAGAAGGCGGCCAGGCCGACTAAGCCGCTCTGTAACAGCAGCAGCACTAACATGCTATCGCTATCAGCGCTGTGCAGCGCAGCTTGCGGCCCGAGCAGGCTGAGTAGCTGATTGCTGTTGGCTGCCAACCCCTGACCGAACAGCCACTGCAGCGGACCGGCGCCGGCCATGCCGGTGGTCAGGGCCTGCCAGCGTCCCAGGGGCGATTGCCAGAGGTCGGGCCGCCCGAGCAGACGGGGTAACAGACCGCCCAACAGCGGCAGCACCAACAGCAGCAGGGGGGCCAGGCGGCTCAGGCTCCTGCGGCGTGCCAGCCAGGTGGGTGCAGCGCGCCAGAGCAGGAGTGTCAACCAGCCGATCAAACCGGTTGCAGAACGGGACAACAGCAACGAAACCAGAGCAGCGAGCCACAGGCCGGGGCGGATAGCAGCGGCAGAAGCCTGCCTATTTTCCTGGTGCGTAGGCAGGTAGCTGAGCGCGAAACCGAGCAGCACCATCACCGCCACCCCAAGGGCGTTGGGGTGGATGAAGCTCCCCACCAGCCGGGTGGGCAGCGCCACACCCGGCAATGCAACAGTCCCGGAACCACCCGCGAACGGAGGTGGTGGCCCGAACGGCATCGGCAGACCGCGCCAGGCCTCCAGCAGCAGTAGGGGCAGCTGCAGCCACAGCAGCCAGTAGGCGGCGCGGGCCCAGTGCGCCAGCCAGCGGCGACTTGCAAAGGGCCCGGCAGCCAGCAGGGGAGCCAACCATGCCAGGGGCAGCAGGCTGGCCTGCAGCACTTGGGCTGGCAGTGGTTGGGCCAGGCTGATCAGGAAGGCAAGAATGCTGCTTAGCAGTAGCGGCAAGGCCGGCCGCAATCGGCGCCAGGCTGGCAGGCAGGCATGGCCCCAGCGGATCCACGCCGCCAGAGGCAGGCCAAGGAGAAACAGCAGACGCCAAAGCTTCCAGGGCCGCCAGCTGGAAGCGGCCCGATGAAGGCGCTTGAACGGCAGCGCCTGCAGCTGCCATGGGCGGCCCGGATTCGGGCGGCGTGACGAGCAGGCGCTCACCAGGCCTGCCGGCGGCCCGGCCTGGGGGCAGAAGGCCTGACGATCGCGCTGGTAGGCCTCAGGGGCGATCAGGCCGATGCGGGCCAGCAGAAACGGGGCACCGTTTGCCAAGCTGGCCACCAGCAACAGCAGCGCCAGCAGCCTGCCCAGGCGGGGATGGGGCTCAGCCACCACCGGCGATGCTGGTTTCAGGGGCAGAGCTCGACCTGAGCGCAGCCTGGTGGGCCTGCATGGCCAGGGCCTGCTGGGCCCGCGCCTGTTGGACCAGAGCAGGCACCGACAGCACCGAGCCGAGGCTGATGCCGCAGAGCATCAGCACGAACGGATCCCCATACACCCCGGCGGCGGAGCTGAAGAAGGGCAGGTTGGAGAGAGCGAAGGCCAGCAGGCCGATTTCGAACACGGCGGTCTGGGGAGGGAGCAGGCGGAGAAGGGAGAGATTGCGGAGCAGGGTCTGAGTCAGCCCCCAGAAGCTGCCAACCACCACGATCAATCCGGGGACACCAAGCTCTGCCACCAGCTTGCCGAGGCCGCTCTCACTCACATAGGTACCGCTGGCAATCTGCACCTGACCAATATCGGCCGCGCCGGTCTGGGCGAGGGTGCCCACGCCTAGACCGATGCCTTCGGAGATCTCGAGGCCGCGTTGGAAGGCGTTGAGGCCCAGCCCGTTGAAGCGATCCCAGAGGTCGCGAGGGGCCGAGCCGGCACGATCGACGTATTCGCCGAAGTCAGCGCCGAGGAATTCGGCGGGATCGAGCACAAAAACAAGAGAGGCGAGACCCGCCGCAACGACAAAGCCACCGAGCAGCTGGCGGCGATTGCTACTGCTGCCGTAGCGGTTGACCAGCAGTAGGAACAGACCGATGAACACCACGAACTGCACGATCGCCTTGCGACGGCCAGTGAACAGGCTGATCACCGCCAGACCGGCCGCCAGCGCCAGCCAGCGGATCCGAGGGGCGCCCGTGCTGCCGGAGAAGGCGAAGATCAACGCCAGGCAGGCAGCGATCGTGAGGTGTATGGCGGCCATGTCGGTGCTGCGCCACAGACCGGTGGCCCCCTTGGTGTAAAACCCATAACGGAAATGAATCAGCTGCCCTCCTCCGATCGCATCGAAAAGAGGAATATCCATGCCGCGGTAATCGAGAAAAGTGGTGAAGGCGAACAGGCCGGCCCCGGCGAGGTAGATCAGCAGAAGGCGGCGCAGCAGGCGTTGATCACGGCCCAGCTGGAAGCCCACCCAGATGCCCAACATTGGCGCCAGGTAAAATCCCACCCCGATCAGCACCCGAATCGGCATCCCCCAGCGCAACAGACCGTTGACGGTCTGGAAGGACAGCAGCGCCAACAGCAGCGTGCCCCAGGTGGTGAAGCCTGGGTTAGTGGCGAACATCAGGGGCAGTTCCAGGCGGCCGCCGCGCTTTTGGTAGAGCACATAGGCACTGCCCGCGAAAGCGATCAGGGCCAGACCCACATAGAAACCCGGCTGGTCGGGGGTGAGCTTGCGGAGCGGATCCTGGGCAAAGCCGATCACAACGGTAAGCAGCAGGCCGCTGCGCCAGTCGTCGCTGAGCAGCACCAGAGCGAGAGAGCCCAGCAGCAGGGCAAGCAGCAGGGTGGTCACGGAGTGGGCTCTTGGTGGGTGTGGTGATCCCCATTCTCGGTGCTGAGGCCGGCACGGAGTTGGTTGTGCTCCACGAGGAGGGAGGCGTAGGTGTTCTCCAGCCTGGCGGCGATGGCAGGCCAGCCGTAGGCGCTGGCGGCGAGATCCAGGGCGGCAGTACGCATGGCCGCAGGCGGACCGCCTAGGGAGGCCTCCAGGGCAACACTGAGGGCATGGGGCTCAGGATCGCAGAGCCGGCCCGCACCAGCGGCGGTGATCGCCTCGGCCAGTGCCACCCCGGGGCTGAGGATCGTTGGGGTGCCGGCGGCGAGGGCCTCGATAGCAGCGATGCCGAAGTTTTCCGAGGCTGAGGGCAGCACGAACCAGTCGGCGGCGGCCAGGGTTCGCCACTTGGTCTCCCCCTTTACGTAGCCGAGCCACTGCAGGTGGTCGTCGAGCTGGAGGCGGCGGGCCCGCTGCCGCAGCGTCGCTACATAGGTGGGATCCCCATCACCGGCGATCTGGAGGAGCCAATCGGCCTTTGGCTGGCGCCGACGGAGCAGGGCCAGGGCATCGAGCAGATTCTCGAGCTGCTTTTTGGGGTGCAGGCGGGAGAGGAACAGAAACCGGCAGGGCCCAGCGCTGGCCGGGGAGGTCTCGCGCGGCGGCAGGTGCACCCCCAGGGGCAGTACAAAAGATGGGGTGCTCAGTCTGAGATCGGTGGCCTCCTCCCGTTCGGCGCTGGTGGTGAAGTGCAGCGAGGCGGCTCCTTCCAGGTTGCGGCGCTCGATCAGGCGGAGCAGGAGGCGCTTGCGGCGGGGATGGCGAGCGAGGCTCCAGCGGCAGAGCTGACCGATGGTGCTCAGGACATACGGAACCCCGGCGCGACGGGCCTGGGCCATGGCGCTGCTGGAAGGCCAGGAGAACAGCGCGTGCACATGCAGCAGATCAAACTCCTGGAGGTGGGCCGCCAGCCAGCGGTTGAACGCCGGACTGATCGCGAACTCACGCAGGGGTGCCAGAGGGGGGCTCCAGCGGCGAAAGGCCAGCACCGGCACTCCTTCCCATTCTGTCCAGGAGCCGATGGGCAGCTCCTGCAGCAGACCAGGGCCATCGTCGTTGGTGGTGAGGATGCGGGCATCCACGCCCCGCTGGCGCAGCGCCGCCACCATCTCCAGCGCCGCCACGCTGGGCCCGCCGCGGCGACGGCTGATCGAGGGGATGACGTGCAGAATCTTCATGATCGCTTGATCACAGAGCGGCCATCTCACAAGACCGCAGCTGCGAGGCGATGCATGGGCCTTGCAGAGGAAGTGCGCCCGAGCGTTGGGGGAGTGGTAAAGTCCAAGTCATTCAAGTTTAAGGTTTACCGAGATCATGCTGCAATCCCTGAGGGTAGATGAGCAGCCTTCCCAACAACCAAAAAGCTCAAGATTAATTCTTAACTGGTTTTTTGCTGTCATCGCCGCTACTGCAGCCTGCGGATCGCTGTTGCTGGCGATTACTTCGAACTATGGAGGCCACCACGACATCTATTTAATGCTGGGTTCCTTTTTATCGGTACTCAAGAATGGAGACTATATCCCATCCAGGTTCACCGGATACCCCGTGGCCGAAATCGGAGTAGGCGCAAGTGCATGGGCGGGGGGCAGCGCCCTATCGAACAGCGTGAACTTCTTCCTGTTCTTGATCAGTGTTCTCCTGTTCCCATTCTGCTTCTCCACCAAGCCTACCCTTACGCGTTATCTAGCCTTCGCGGCTATGGCGCTCAGCTCAACAGTGCTCGCATTTGATAATATCATGTCGATTGACTACCCATGGTCTTGTTTTTTCTGGGTTGTTGGATGCTTTTGCCTGAAGCGACTTGACGTGTCACATATTGCAACAATTCCAATGGCTCTGGCAATCGGAAGCAGGCCAGTATTTGGGTTATTTGTGATGGCATCGATCATGCTGATAGAGCCATTACATACGCCTGCTGATAGCACATCAAACGATCGCATCAAGGCAAAGGTGAGCACACTTTTGACAACCTTGTTTGCAGGCAGCCTCTTTTATATTCCAGTATGGCTCAAACATGGGTTTGGCCTTGCCTGGATCAGCGCAGTACCTCCCGACAATCAGGGATACATTGGATTGGCTGGTCGCTTCGCATTCAAACTTATTACAGCAGCAGGAGTGATTCAGGCAGCAATTATAATCACAATTCTAGCGCTCATACTTTTAAACATGACCAACAAAAACCTAAATACAGCAAGACTAATTAAATATGACGCAATATTTTTAATGGCTATTTGCGCAATTAACTTTGCATTATTTGCCAGAATGCCAGTACAATTGTCATACTTACAGCCCTTACTGTTGTGCATGTATTATTTTATTTCCCGTCTTGATGGCAGGGTTTACGCTGGGGCTAGTGCTTTAATTGCAGGAATCAATATGGTCAATTGGGTCGCCCAACCCAGATTAGTTCGTGTTCAATATCAGTCTCAAGAACTCTGCTCAAAAACCGTGGCCGAATCGGCAAGACCAGAATTGTGGCTAGATAAGGGCAGAGTCAGGGAGTTCAAGGATCAGTCAAAGAAATCTGAATGCTATCGAAAGTGGTTTGGGCAAATCAAAGGGGGTGATTATTCTAATGCAATTATGGAGGGAAGACCGCTCAGAAGCGTAGACAGCAAAGCCATTAAGAAGTAAGGATCAAAGTTATCAAAAGCTATTCTTAGCGAGACAAGCTAACAGGGCTCTTCGCTACCATTTTTTTGATCGCTAATGCAGTTTGCTTTACACCATATTCACGGTGCCATTGCCTGGTAGCTTGCCAAGTGAATGCCAGCTTTTCGGGCAGGCTCTCAGGCTGCTGCAGATCGGGGGGCGAGAGATATAAGTTGCTTGCCGACGGAGCCAAAGTTGCAATGATTGGTATAACACCTGCTGCGCAGTAAGCAGCAAACACCCCTGATTTTGAAAACTGGTGAGGCTCAGAATAGAAAAAGCCATATCGACTATTCAACAAGTGAGCAAAAGCCTCGGATTTCGGCAAAGGGCCAAGACAATGGACGCCATCCGGTGGGCGTTCTGCAGGTGCGAGTGGTTCGCCGATATCAAGTACATTCACGTACTCGCCAAAGAGCTTGCGATATCCCCCAAGCTGCCGAGCGACGCAATGAGCATGCCTACGCTTTCCCGGCGATCCGAAGATAACGACCTGCAGAGGGCGCTGATCAGGGCGAAGAACAGATTCAGCCTCGCCAATATTAGAGAAGGTGGGTAGAAAATAAAATCGGCCGAAGGGACAGCTCCAGCGAAGCCAAGCAAGCTCAGATTGTTGATTAACGATTGAGCAATTGCTAATTGCAGCAGCGATGTAACAATAAATACGCTGACAGGCAACAGCCAGAGCTCTCTTAAGACTACGGCCGTTAGCAAATGGAAGCTCGTGAAAATAAATGATCACAACATTTCCATTCAGTCGACTGCAAATGAGCTGCAGTAGAAGTGGCAGACTCAGGCCAATTTTGCTGTAGGAGAGAGGGGTAAATTCAAGCAGGATAGATGCCCGGTGATCGGGGAAGGAAAAGGGTGGGCATCGACAGATTTCAGCAGCTATGCCGATGGAACGCAACATTGCGGCCAGCACAGAGGCATGATCAAGTAACCCGCAGTATTGATCTATTGATTGTGGTACAACGATAATGAGATTCAGATCAAGCAAGGAGGTGGGTAGGTGCGCCTTGATCGGCAGCGTATGTGGATCAGCACTCATCTCCCCGTGGCCTTAGCGAAGGCTGCGATGGTGTCGGCGTAGCTCCAGGCGGCGATGCGGGTCTGACCCCGCTCCCCCCAAGCACGCGCCAGGGCTGGATCACTACACAACTGTTCCAGAACCGTGGCCAGAGCGTAGGGGTCGCGATCCGGCACCCAAGAGCCACTGATACCCGGCTCGATCAGTTCGTGGGCGGCACCGACCCCGTGAGCAGCCAGCACTGGCAGGCCGCAGGCCATCGCCTCATTCACCGACACGCCCCAGGGTTCATCGGGGCTGGGATGCACAAACACAGCCGCCATGGCGTACCAGCGGGGCAGCTCGCCATAGGCGACGTAGCCAGGGGTGAGCACCGCGGAGCCCAGCGGGGCCAGATCCGCTTGCACTACCTCGCGCAGCCGACCATCACCAACCAGGATCAGGCGTGCAAGGGGGCAGCGGGACAGCAACAGGGCGAAGGCGCGTACAAGCGTGAGCGGGTCTTCGCGGGGGTGCCATTTGAGAATACCGAG
>CAMBZX010000003.1 GCA_945872185.1 Synechococcus sp. UW140
GCTGGACGGGAATCGTCCGGGAACGGAGAGGGAGGGATTCGAACCCTCGACAGAAGTTACCTCCTGTAACTCCTTAGCAGGGAGCCGCTTTCAACCACTCAGCCACCTCTCCAGTGGCTCGCTGAGCTTACCTGACCACCCCGCACCCCTGGGACAATCGGCGGGGGCGGAGCGCTGGTCCACTCCTCCTGGTCCACGCCTGTGGGTTCAGTCGCCGCGGAAGATCCGTTGCACCCTGCGGCTGTCAACGTTCACCAGCAGGTCGTAGGGAATCGTGCCGGCGCGCTCGGCTGCCTCTTCGGGACGCAGCACCTGGCCCTCGTGGGCGCCGAAGATCAGCACGTCATCGCCGACGCAGGCCTCAGGCAGGGCCGAGAGATCGACGGCCATCGAATCCATGGACACCCGCCCGAGCACCCGCGCCCGCTGTCCCTGGATCATCACTTCGCCGCAGTTGGAGAAGCTCCAGGGCACACCGTCGTTGTAACCGGCAGCAACGATGCCGATCCGCTGCTGTTCAGCTTCCACCTCATAGGTGCCGTTGTAGCCCACCCGCTGGCCGCGTTGCAGGCTGCTCACCTGCACCAGCCGGCTGAGGAAGGCCAGGGCCAGCTCCAGTTCGATCGCTGCGGCCACGGCCGGCGAGGGATAGAGGCCGTAGAGGCCGAGGCCGAGGCGCACCATGTCGAAGCGGGCGGCGGCGAAGCGCACGGCGCCGGAGGTGGCGGCGGCATGCACCACCAGGGGCTCGTCGCTTTCGGCGCGGATCGCGGCGACCGCCGCTTCAAAGCGGCGCAGTTGTTCCTGGGTGTAGGCATCGGCGGCCGGATCATCGGCGCTCGAGAGGTGGGTCATGACCCCGCTGAGCCGCACCACCCCGGATGCCCGCAGCAAGCGGGCCACCCCCAGGGCTGCCTCGGGAGCCACCCCGACCCGCCCCATGCCGCTGTCAATCTCAAGATGGACATCCAGGCTCGCCTCCATCGTGCGCAGGGTTTCCACCAGTACCTGGGCGAAGGCCAGGGAGTAGACGACCGGGGTCAGGCGCCAGCGCACGGCTTTGTCGACTTCGTCGCTGTCCATCAACAGCACCAGCACCGGCCGATGTACCCCCGCCCGCCGCAGGGCGGCCCCTTCATCGGCGGCCGAAACGCCGATCCAGTCGACACCGCTCTCCTGCAGGGCCAGGGCGAGTCGGGCCAGTTCCGTGCCGTAGGCCCAGGCCTTGAGCACGGCCAGGATGGCCACCCGGGGTCCGCAGACGGCGCGGAAACGGGCGATGTTGCCTTGCACGGCATTGAGATCCACCAGGAAGCGGCGCGGCGCCATCGATTCCCAGATGGCGCCGGCGGCGCTCGCCAGGTCCTGGCGGGCGGCACCCTTGAGCAGCACGGTGTCGCCGGCTTGGGTGAGGCTGCGCATGGCCTGCCTCAGGGCGGTGGTGTCGGCGAGTTCGATCACCGGAGCCTCCGGCCGAGCCGCCCGCCAGGCCGCGGCGGTGTGGCCCTGGGCGGGATGGGGCAGCAGCAGCAGATGGCTGAAGCCCTGGTCCGCCGCCAGTTGGCCGATCAGGGCATGTTCGCGGGCTTCGCTGCCACCCAGCTCCCCCATGCCGCCGAACACGAACAGCCGCCGTCCTTGCTCCTGGCTGGAGCTCACCGTTTCCAGCGCAGCCTGGACGGAGATTGGATCGTCGCTGGCACTGTCGTTGACGATCGTGATGCCATCGGGAGTTCGCCAGGTCTCCATGCGGGTGGGCCCGAAGCTGTAGTCCTGCAGCACGGCCACGATGTCGTCGACGCTGACGCCCAGTTGCAGGCCGGCGGTCATGGCGATCAGCAGATCCTCCACCAGGGGAGCGGAACGGGTGCGCACCCGCAGTTGCACGGGCTGGCCGCTGAAGTCGAGTCTGAGTAGCAGGCCGGCGCCATGGGGTTTCTGCGCGATCAGGCGGGGCTCGCTTTGACCCGTCTGCAGGCGCCTGCAGGGCAGTGGACTGGCGTCCAGCAGGGGCTCGGCGGGGGCGAGCAGCCAGTTCTGGGGCGGTAGATCCCGGAACAGGCGCATCTTTTCGCGGGCGGTCACCTCCCGGCTACCGAAGCTGCCCAGGTGGGCCAGGCCCACGTTCACCAGCACGCCGAAGTCGGGCTGCAGGATCCTGGCGATGCGCTCCATTTCGCCGGGGGCCGACACACCCGCTTCGAACACTCCCAGCTCTGTGCCGGCGGGGGCGGCGAGCACGGCCAGCGGTACCCCCACCTGGCTGTTCCAGCTGCCGGGGCTGGCTGCCACGCGGTAACGACGGGCCAGCAGGGCCGTCAGCGCGCCCTTGACGACCGTTTTGCCGTTGCTGCCCGTGATCGCCACCACCTGGTGGATGTGCTGGCGGCGATACCAGGCCGCCAGCTGCTGCAGGGCCTCGAGCGGGTCGTCGACTTCGATCCGGGGGAGATCCGCGATCGTGGGCCAGGTTGCCGAGCCGGAAGCCGCGGCTGCCGACCAGCCCCGCTGCACCACGGCCAGAGTGGCTCCTGACGCGAACGCGGCTGCCACGAAGTCATGGCCATCACGGCTGCGGCCACTGAGGGCGAAGAAGGCATCGCCCGCCTGCACGCGCCGCGAATCAATCGCCACCGCCCGGATCGGCTGGGCCGCTGGCTGGCCGTGGAGCTGGCCTGCCAGCAGGCCCGCCAGCGTGCGGGGATCGGGGAGGGCCATTGGATTTGGAGGCTAGCCAGTTGCACTGCGGCCAAGGGTCGGTCGTGCTGGACACCGATGGGATGGCCAGCTGTCGTTAGCCTTTAAGGACCTTCGGGAGGTGGCATGGGCCACGTTCTCGTGCTGAACGCGTCCTACGAACCGCTCAACATCACCACCTGGCGGCGGGCGATGGTGATGGTGCTCAAGGGCAAGGCCGAGGGCCTGGAGCATGATCCCAACCACCGGATCCGGCCGGATCACCTGCTCCCCACCGTGATCCGCCTGCATCAGTTCGTGCGAGTGCCTTATCGCCAGATGCCCCTGAGCCGTCGCAATGTCTTCCAGCGCGACGGCCATCTCTGCCAATACTGCGGCTTCAGTGGGGAACCGCTCTCGATCGATCATGTCGTGCCCCGCAGCCGCGGCGGTGCCGACATCTGGGAGAACGTCACCACCGCCTGTCTGCCCTGCAATGTGCGCAAAGGCAATCGCACCCCCCGGGAGGCCGGCATGCCCCTGCGTCGGGAGCCACGCCGCCCTCCCACCAGCCTCAACTTCGAAACAATCCGCCGCATCCATGCCGGCCAGAATCGCGAGTGGGCCAAATATGTGATCGGGGCCTGAACGCGATGGGGGAACGTTGATCCTGCTTCCTATCCCAGCGTTCAGCCGTTGGCGCCGCTGGCCTGGCTGGCCAGCTCCTGCAGCTGGCGGCTCTGTTCGGCGGCGATGCAGGCTTCGATGACATCTTCGAGCTGGCCGTTGAGCACGGGCTCGAGTGAGAAGTTCTGGCCAAGCCGGTGGTCGGTCACGCGGCTGTCTTTGGCGTTGTAGGTGCGGATTTTTTCACTGCGATCGCCGCTGCCTACCTGGGAGCGGCGCACATCGCGTTCTCGGGCGTTGGCTTCGGCCAATTGCCGCTCGTAAAGCTTGGCCCGCAGGATTTCCATCGCCCGTTCGCGGTTCTGCAGTTGGGAGCGTTCCTGGGTGCAGAACACGCGGATGCCGGTGGGTTTGTGCAGCAGGTCGACGGCGGTTTCCACCTTGTTGACGTTCTGACCACCGGCGCCACCGGAGCGGGCGGTGCTGATCTCCAGATCGCCCGGGTCGATCTGCACTTCCACCGGATCGGCTTCGGGCATCACTGCCACCGTGGCGGTGGAGGTGTGCACCCGCCCCTGGGATTCGGTGGCCGGCACCCGCTGAACGCGATGCACGCCCGCCTCGAACTTCAGCTGGCTGTAGACCCCATCGCCCCGGATCGAAAGAATCAATTCCTTGTAGCCGCCCAGGTCGGCTTCGGAGGCGCTGACCGGCTGCACCTGCCAGCCACGGCCCTGGGCATAGCGCTCGTACATGCGGGCCAGATCCCCGGCCCAGAGACTGGCCTCATCGCCACCGGCACCGGCGCGGATCTCCAGCATGATGCTGCGCTCATCGCGGGGATCCGTAGGCAACAGGGCCAGAGTGAGGCGCTGCAGCAGCACGTTGATCCGTTGCTCGAGCGACTCGAGATCGCTGACGGCCAGCTCGACCAATTCCGTCATGGCCGGATCATCCCGGTGCTCCTTGACCAGGTTGCGGCTTTGCAGCTGCTCCTGTTGCAACTTGCGCAGCTGCTGGTGGTCGAGCACCAGGGGTTCGAGCCGGGCCCGTTCCCGGGCAATCGACTGCAGCCGGGGCGGATCGGCTGCCACCGCTGGATCAGCCAGCTGCCGTTCCAGCGTCTCGAAGGTGTGACAGGCCCTTTCCAGGCGTTCGCTGAGTAGGGCAGGGTCCATGGCGAATGGCGTCCGGAAGGCGCCGGAACGGCAGGCGAAGAGGCGCGGAAACGTTCAAAATAAAAGCCGGATGCCCTGGGACATCCGGCTCGCTGGCAGGTCTGGATGCAGTCGGCCAAGAGCCAGCTGAAGTGCTTCAGTCCTGGGGATCAGGCGTGATCCGCTGGTCAGCCGGCGCTGGTTGCCGCTGTTTTGTCAGCATTGTCACCAGCTGTGGCGCCGCTATCCACCGCTGGGGCGGCCGGTTTCTGGGCAGCGGTGGCGGAGTCGAGGCCAGCCATGCCGTACTTGCGCATGAAGCGATCCACCCGTCCCTCGGTGTCCAGGATTTTCTGGGTACCGGTATAGAAGGGGTGGTTGCCGCTCCACACGTCGACGTGGAGCTCGGGGCTGGTGGAGCCGGTGGTCATCACCACCTCCCCATTGCAGATCACCTTGGCATCGGGATACCAGGTGGGATGGATGTCGGCCTTGGGCATGACGGGTGAAGCGGTCGGAGACGGGTACGGAGCTGGAATCAGCGCTTGGAGAACTGGGGCGCTTTGCGGGCTTTCTTGAGGCCGTACTTGCGGCGCTCCTTAGCCCGGGGATCGCGGCTGAGATGGCCTTCCACCTTGAGCGGCTTGCGATTATCCGGGGAGAGATCGCACAGGGCGCGGGCCGCACCTTGCTTGATGGCATCAGCCTGGCCAGTGAGGCCGCCGCCGCGCACATTCACCAGCAGGTCGTACTGGCCTTCGAGGCCGAGCGTCTGCAGGGGAGCCTTCACCGCCGCCAGATAGACGGGGTTGTAGTTGAGATAGTTGTCGCCGGGACGGCCATTGATGGTGACAGTGCCACTGCCGGGCACAACCCGCACGCGGGCCACGGCCGTTTTGCGGCGGCCGGTTCCCCAGTAGACGACGCGGTTGGAAGAGCTGGTCATTTGGTGGCGGCGGCGGTGGTGGCGGGATCGAGGGCGAGGATCTGGGGCTGCTGGGCGGCATGGGGATGCTCAGCGCCCTTGTAGACCTTCAGCTTGCGAAACAACTGGCGCCCGAGGGCGTTGTGGGGAAGCATGCCCTTGATGGCCACTTCGATGATCCGCTCGGGCAGACGTCCCTGCAGGTGGGCGAAGGTTTCGGTCTTCATGCCACCGGGGCGGCCGGAATGACGGCGATAGAGCTTTTGGGTGGGCTTGTTGCCGCTGATCCGGATCTTGTCGGCGTTGATCACCACGACAAAGTCGCCGGTATCAAGGTGGGGGGTGTAGGTGGGCTTGTTCTTGCCACGCAGCACCTGGGCCACCTCACTGGCCAGCCGGCCGAGGGTCTGATCCGTCGCGTCGACCAGGTACCACTGGCGGTCGAGTGTGTCGAGGGAAGGCAGGGTTGTCTTGTTCATTGCGCCTGATGGGCACCGGCTGACCGGCTTGGAAGACCACCACATCCGTGCTGTACGGCGGATGGCGTGAGCTGAGGTGAACCTACCGCGCCGCCGTTCTGGTCCCGGCAGCAGGGCGGATGCCAGGCTGAGGGAACAAAGCGATGGGTTGGCAGAACAACAGCGCCAGCCTCGAATCGACCCGATCTAAGCAGGTGTCGACGACACCGGGGAGACATCCAGGGATCCGGGCTCGCTCAGTGCTGCGTTCGCAGGGACACTGATCGATTCCGGAACTGGAGGTGGATCGGACGATTTCAGCTGAAACCGCGGTTGGCAATCATACCAGGCGGCTTCTGGGAACACGGGTTCCGCATAGCCCACCCGCAGCAGGCAGAGGCCCTGGGGAGGCGCGGCCTCCCGCACTTCCGCCCGTGCCCGGGTGCGCCAGCGCTGTTCGAAGGCCGCCACGCTGAGGCTCCCCTCCCCTACGGCCACCAGCTGGCCCATGACCAGTCGCACCATGCCGTAGAGGAAGCCGCTGGCCTGGAGTTCCACCGTGATCAGATCGCCCTGGCGCTCAAGGCTCACCGCCTGCATCGTGGTGCGGGCATGGGCGCGACGGCTACCGGCCCGCTGGAAGGCCGCGAAATCGTGCTCCCCCACCAGGGTGTTCAGGGCGGCGTCCATGGCCTGTTCGTCGAGGCGAAGCCGGTAGCGATGCCAGCTCCAGGCGCTGAGAAACAGGTTGGGGCTGCGGCCGTTGTGGATCGTGTAGCGGTAGCGCCGGTAGCGAGCGGAGAAGCAGGCATGCCACGCGCTCGGCACTTCGCAGGCCGCCCGCACCCGGATCGTGGCGGGCAGGCGGCCATTGAGGGCTTTGGCCCAACGCTCGGCTGGAATCGGCCCGGCGGCGTCAAAATGAACCACCTGCGCGGCGGCATGGACACCGCTGTCGGTGCGGCCAGCGGCCACGCTGCGGATCGGGCACTGCGGATCCAGGGCGCCGATCGCCGTCTCCAGCACCTCCTGGACACTGATCTGATGCGGTTGTCGCTGCCAACCGTGATAAGCCGAACCCTCGTACTGGAGGCAGAGGGCGATCCGGCGGGTCGCAGCTCTCTCCAGGGACGAGGGTTCGGCAACGGAGCCGGAGTTGGCAGTTGTTGCGTTCAGACGAGCTCGATGATCGCCATCTCGGCGTTGTCGCCGCGGCGGCGGACGGTGCGAATGATGCGCGTGTAGCCGCCGTTGCGTTCGCCGTAGCGATCCTGGGCCTTGTCAAACAGGGCGTGGACCAGTTGCTTGTCGTAGATGTAGCCGATGGCGCGGCGGCGAGCCGAGAGGCTGCCGTCCTTGGCCAGCGTGATCATGCGCTCGGTTTCGTCCCGCAGCGCTTTGGCGCGGGCCTTGGTGGTGGTGACACGACCTTCGCGGATCAGCTGGGTGGTCAGGCCACGCAGCAGGGCTTTGCGTTGGTCGGCGGGGCGTCCCAGCAGGGGGACTCGGCACTGGTGTCGCATGGGTCAGGTCTCGGCTGTCGCGAAAGGGGGCTTCGGGGAGGGGTGACGCAGGGGAGCGCTCAGGCGCTCGTGCGGCTCTGGGGCAGGGAGATGCCGATCCGCTCGAGGGCTTCGATCACCTCGTCGGCCGACTTGGAACCGAAGTTCTTGATTTCCAGGAGATCCTCGTAGCTGAAGCCCATCAGGTCGGAGACGGAGTTGACCTGGGCGCGCTTGAGGCAGTTGTAAGCCCGAACCGAAAGGTTCAGTTCTTCCAGGGGGATCTGGGCTTCGGCCGAGGGTTCGGGCTCAAGGCCCGGTTCCTCGTTCATCGTGAGGCTGGCCAGCGGTTGGAACAGGCCGATCAGCTGGTTGGCCGCCTGGGCCATGGCGTCATCGGGGGTGATGCTGCCATGGGTCTCGATTTCGAGCCGCAGGCGTTCGCGGGCTGAACCCCCTTCGCCAACGGCGGTTTCGTCAACGGTGTAGTTGACGCGCTTGACCGGCATGAACACCGCATCGATCTGAAGCAGATCGATGGCACTGGTGTCCTCGTTGTGGCGGTCGACGGGGCGGTAGCCGATGCCTCGCTCGACATGCACCTCCATCTCCAGGCTGTGGCCCTCGGCCACCACGGCGATCAGCCGGGCACCGTCAACCACCTGCACCTGGGAAGAGAACTGCAGATCAGACGCTGTGACGGTGGCGGGGCCATTGACCACCAGCCGACCGATCTCCAGTTCGCGGCTGCGGCTGTTGACCGGCACTGACTTGCAATTGAGCAGGATGTCCAGGACGTCTTCTTTGACGCCGGGCACTGTGGCGTATTCGTGGTTGACGTTGGCGATGCGCACGGCGGTGATCGCGCTGCCCTCAAGGCCCCCGATCAGAACCCGCCGCAGGGCATTGCCCAGGGTGGTGGCCTGACCACGGTCGAGCGGACCGATCACGAAGACGCCCGTCTGGGAACGGTCGTCGGCAATATGGTGCTCGACCCGATCGATCTGGTACTGCAACACGGTCTGAGAGGGCGGAGAGGTGGACGGAGCCGGTAGGCGGTGACGCTGAGCTGGTGGGATCAGACCCGCCGACGCTTGGCACGCCGACAGCCGTTGTGGGGCAAGGGCGTGACGTCACGGATCAGGGTGATCTCGAGGCCTGCAACCTGCAGAGCCCGGATAGCGGTTTCGCGACCGGAGCCCGGACCTCGGACCAACACTTCGATCTGGCGCATGCCTTGCTCGAGGGCACGGCGGGCGGCGGCTTCGGCGGCGGTCTGGGCGGCGAACGGGGTGCCCTTACGAGCTCCCTTGAAACCGCTGGCTCCCGCAGACGACCAGCTGATCACTTCACCGGCGGTGTCGGTGATCGAAACGATGGTGTTGTTGAACGTGCTCTGGATGTGTGCCACACCATTGGGCACATTGCGCTTGGCCTTCTTGGGGCCGGTTTTCTTGGCGGGCTTGGCCATGGAATGGAGGAAGCCCTGCAACAGCAGGGAGGTGATCGTGGAACTTGGAGACCTCGGTGACGACGCCCTCAATAGGGGCAGCGGCGGGGTCGGTGCCCAGCGCCGAGGCTGGGACTTGGGGCGCTGGAGTGGAGTCTGGGGAAGCTCAGGCGTGAAGCCTTGCCCTGGACTCGTCGTTGGGGGGCGCTGGAGCGGCGCCCGAATCCCACCATCCAGCTGATGGAACTGTGTGCGGAACGGAAGTGGATTACTTCTTCTTGCCGGCCACAGTTTTGCGGGCACCACGACGGGTGCGGGCGTTGGTGCGAGTGCGTTGGCCGCGCACGGGCAGTCCCATGCGATGGCGACGACCACGCAGGCAACCGATGTCCTGCAGGCGCTTGAGGGCCATGCCCTCTTCGCGACGCAGGTCGCCTTCAAGGGTGAAGGTTTCGGCGGCTCCGCGCAGTTTCTGCACGTCGGCGTCGCTCAGGTCCTTGACGCGGATGTCGGGATTGACGCCGCTCTTGGTCAGGATCTTGCGGGCACGGGTGAGACCGATGCCATAGACGTAGGTGAGAGAAATCTCGACCCTCTTGTCACGAGGGATGTCGACACCGGCGATCCGAGCCACGTTGGAGAAATGATCAGGGGGGCAGGGGCTCCGCCCTAGGGCGGAGTGGGCCGCTTAGAAAGGCGGCAAACCACGCGCCAGAAGGCGAATGGGGAGATGGTCCACGCACGGAGCGTGATCATCAATGGGGTGGTCTGGCCGAGGGGCTGGACCAGCAGGCCCAGGGAATCAGCCCTGGCGCTGCTTGTGCTTGGGATTGGTGCAGATGACCATCACCCGGCCGTGGCGACGGATCACCCGGCATTTGTCGCACATTTTCTTGACTGAGGCACGCACCTTCATGGGAGTTGTGCTCTCCGATTTGCAAACGAGCACCCTATCACACGGGTCAACCCAGCTCCCCCTGATGCCGCCATCTCAATCGGCCAGCAGCGCGCTGATGCGCTCACCGATGGCCTCGACGCTGCCGGCCGCTTCGACGGCTTCCAGTAGTCCCAGCTGGCGATAGTGCTCGATCAACGGCGCCGTCTGCTGGCGGTAAACCTCCAGGCGATGGCGGATCACCTGTTCGTTGTCGTCAGCCCGGCCGCGAGCGAGCAGGCGCTCGATCAGCAGCCCGTCGTCGAGTTCCATCAGCACCACCCGTTCGATCCGTTGGTCGAGGTCGGCCAGCAGCCGATCGAGGGCTTCGGCCTGGACCAGGTTGCGCGGAAAACCATCCAGCAGCCAGCCCTGCTGGTGCTGCTCCAGGCGGCTGCGCACGATGGCCAGCACCAGGTCATCGCTGACCAGTTCGCCGTTGGCCATCACCGCCTCGACCTGTTGGCCGAGGTCACTGCCGGCCTGTACCTCGGCCCGCAGCAGGTCGCCGGTGGAGAGATGCAGCAGGCCATGGCTGGCGGCCAGGCGCTGGGCCTGGGTGCCTTTGCCGGCACCGGGGGGCCCAAGGAAGAGGAGGCGTTGCTTCATGGCTGGAAATGGGCAGGACGTCAGGACGAGATGACGGCGGGGTCGTGCGGAGGATCGGCGAAGGCTTGGGTTAAGCGCGGGTCACTGCCGCACCATGCCCTCATAGCGCTGCGAGATCACGTAGGTCTGCACCTGTTTGGCGGTGTCGATCGCCACCCCCACCAGGATCAACAACGAGGTGGCCCCGATTCCTTGGAAGGTGCGCACCTGGGTGGAGCCCTCCACGGCGGAGGGGATGATCGCCACGAAGCCGAGGAACAGGCCGCCCAGGAGGGTGAGGCGATTCTGGACACCGCCGAGATAGTTGGCGGTGGCCGATCCCGGGCGCACCCCCGGAATGGCCACACCGCTGCGTTTGAGATTGGTGGCAATGTCCACCGGATTGACCGTCAGCGAGGCGTAGAAAAAGCCGAAACCGAGGATCAGGGCGAAGAACACCAGCGGATAGAGCCAGGGGGTGCTGCTGTTCGGGCTCAGGTAACCGGCGGCTTTGACCAGCCAGGCATTGCGAGTGAGGTTGGCGATGGTGAGGGGCAGGAACACCACAGCCGAGGCGAAGATGATCGGCATCACACCACCGGCATTGAGCTTCAGGGGTAGATAGCTCTGGCGGGAGGAGAGCATGCCGGAGCCGCCCACCTGGCGTTTGGCGCTCACGATCGGAATGCGTCGGTTGCCTTCCTGCACGAAGATGATGCCCACGATCGTCACCAGGAACACCAGCAGCAGCACGACGATGCCGCCGACGGTGCTGCGATCGCCCGTCTGGGCCAGCTGGATGGTGGAGCCCAGCGCATCGGGCAGGGTGGCGACGATGTTGATGAAGATCACCAGCGAAGCGCCCTGGCCAATGCCGCGCTCCGTGATCACCTCACTGATCCACATCACCACCATCGAGCCTGTGACCAGGGCCAGGCTGGTCTGCATGACGAACAGCCAGTCGGGTAAGCCGGGCAGGGCGTACTGGCGCAGGATCAGGGCGAAGACCGTGCTCTGCAGGATTCCCCAGCCCAGGGCGACGTAGCGCGTGATCTGGGCAATTTTGCGGCGGCCGGCCTCGCCCTCGTTCTTCTGCAGATCTTCAAGCTGGGGCAGGGCCGCAGTGAGCAGCTGCAGGATGATCGAAGCGTTGATGAACGGCAGGATGCCCAGGGCGAACACGCCCAGGGTGGAGAGGCCACCGCCGGTGAAGATATTGAGGAAGCCGATCAGCTGACCGCCGCGGGAGAGGAACTCCTGGAAGGCAACGCGATCGATTCCTGGCACGGGGATGTAGATCCCCAGGCGCACCAGCATCAACAGGCCCAGCGTCGTGAGGACCCGGTCCCGGAGCGTTTTCGCCTGGAACAGCTGGCTGATGATTTCAGCGGCGCTCGGGTTGCGCCCCCTGCTGACGACCATGACGGATGCTGAGGGGAGATAGGGAAGGAAGGGAAGCGGGCCCCCTTGGTGGGGAGCGCACCGACGCAAAGAGCCGCCTGCCGGCCGGAGGGCGTGGCAGACGGCTCTGAACTTAGGAGCAGGAGCACACCGGACTCAGCCGGTGATCTCGCAGGTACCACCAGCAGCCTCGATCTTTTCGCGGGCGCTGGTGGTGAAGGCAGCCGCCTGCACGGTGAGAGTCACCTTGAGATCCCCATTGCCGAGCACCTTGAGGGGGTGTTTGGGGCTGGTGACCAGGCCTTCCTTGACCAGTGAATCCATGCTGACGGTGCTGCCGGCCTTGAGATCGGCCAGCTTGCTCACGTTGATGACCGTGAACTCCTTGGGGTTGACCAAGGGGAAGTGCTTGAGCTTGGGCACACGGCGATAGAGGGGCATCTGGCCGCCCTCGAAGCCGGGCCTGGTGGGCCGGCCCGAGCGTGACTTCTGGCCACGCATGCCGAAACCGCAGCTGGCACCCTGGCCGGCAGCGATGCCACGACCCTTGCGGGTCTTGCGCCGGCGGGAGCCGGGCTGAGGCTGGAGATTGTTGAGAGAGTAAGTGGTCATCGGGGATCTCAGGAGTAGAGCTGCTCAAGGGAGATACCCCGCTCCTTGGCGGTCTCCTTGTGGGTGCGAAGGCCAGCCAGGGCGACCATCGCGGCGCGGGCATTGTTGAGCGGGGTCTTGGAGCCCAGCCGCTTGGCCAGCACGTTCTTGATGCCGGCCAGTTCCAGCACCGTGCGGATTGAACCGCCTGCAATCACCCCGGTACCGGGAGCAGCCGGCCGGATCAGCACGCTGGCGGCGCCATCGCGGCCGTTGCTGAGGGTGGGGATCGAACTGGTGCGGGTGAGGGGAACCTTGACCAGATGCTTCTTGCCATCGGCCACGCCCTTGCGGACGGCTCCGATCACATCACCGGCCTTGCCGACACCGACGCCGACCTGGCCGCGTTCGTTGCCGACGACGACGATGGCGCGGAAGCTCATCTTCTTACCGCCTTTGACGGTCTTGGAGACGCGGCGGATCTGGACAACCCGCTCCTGCCATTCGGAGTCGCGCTCCTGGCCGCGCCGGTTGTCCCGGCCTCGGCCGCCGCCACCGCGGCGATCGCGATCTCCACCCCCCTTGCCGCCGCCGCCGCCACCACGGCGTTCCTGCTGCTGGCCTTCAGCCGCTGCGGGAACGTCGGAGACTGCCGGGATGTCGTTGGTCTGGATCTGGTCGTTGGTTTCGGTCATGGTGAGAGCAGGATCAGAATTGAAGGCCCGCTTCCCGGGCGGCATCGGCGAGGGCCTTGACCCGACCGTGATACAGGTTGCCGCCGCGATCGAAGACCACCTGCTGGATGCCCTTGGCGAGGGCACGTTGGGCGACCAGTTGGCCCACGGCGATCGAAGCATCGCAGGTGGCGCCGGCCTTGAGGCTGGTGCGCAGGTCCTTGTCGAGGGTGGACGCTGAACAGAGCGTGCTCTGGGCGTCGTCGTCGATGACCTGGGCGTAAATGTGATTGTTGGAGCGGAACACCGCCAGCCTGGGCCGGACGGCATTGCCGGAGAGCAGACGACGCAGGCGACGGTGGCGCTTCTGGGTCTGCTGTTTGCGGGAGATGGAAGACATGGGGAACAGGCTAACGGTGCTCGTGCAGACCTCTATTTCTTGCCGGTCTTGCCGGCCTTGCGCAGGATCCGCTCACCTTCGTACTTGATGCCTTTGCCCTTGTAGGGCTCAGGTGGACGAATGGCGCGCACCTTGGCGGCTTCGTTGCCGACCAGCTCCTTGTTGGCCCCTGAGACCAGCACGTTGGTGTTGTTCTCGACGGCGAAGGTGATGCCCTCGGGCGGCACCATTTCGACCGGGTGGCTGTAGCCGGCGCTGACCACCAGCTTTGTGCCCTGAACCGAGGCGCGGTAACCCACGCCGACGATCTCAAGCTTGCGGGTGAAGCCCTGGCTTACGCCCTCGACCATGTTGGCGACGAGGGTGCGGCTGAGGCCGTGGCGCTCACGGGAGCGGCGGTTGCCGCTGGTGGGAGCAACCACCAAGGTGTCGCCGTCCTGGCTGATGGAGACTCCATCGGGCAGGGTGCGACTGAGTTCACCCTTGGGGCCTTTGACGGTGACGTCGAGGCCGTTGAGGCTGACGCTCACCTTCTCAGGGATGGGAATCGGAGCTTTACCGATACGTGACATGGCTGTTTCCTCCCGGGATCAGTAGACGTAGCAGAGCACTTCGCCGCCGACGCCCTGCTTGCGGGCATCACGGTCGCTCATCACACCCCTGGAGGTGGAGATGATCGCCACTCCGAGACCGCCGAGCACTTTGGGCAGCTGGCGGGTGTTTTTGTAGATACGCAGGCCTGGCTTGCTCACCCGCTGCACGCGGCGGATGGTGGGCTGGCGATGCTTGCCGCTGTATTTGAGCTCCAGCACCAGTTGCTTCGTGACGCCTTCTCCGTCTTCGGAAATGGCGGCAATGAAGCCTTCTTGCTGCAGCACATTGGCGATGCTCCGGGACATGCGGGACGCAGGAATCCTGGTGCTCTCGTGACGCTTCTCACTCGCATTGCGGATGCGGGTGAGCATGTCGGAAATCGGGTCGTGGTTGGCCATGGTCGGGTCCGGAAGAGCCTCAGTTACTGCGGAACGGCATCCCCATCTCGCGGAGGAGGGCCCGGCCCTCTTCATCGCTGCGGGCGCTGGTCACGATCGTGACGTCCATTCCCCGTATGGCGTCGATTTTGTCGAAGGAGATCTCGGGGAAGATGATCTGCTCACGGACGCCCAGGGTGTAATTGCCCCGGCCGTCAAAACTCCTGGGGCTCACACCACGGAAATCGCGGATGCGGGGCAGGGCCAGGTTGATCAGACGCTCCAGGAAGGCGTACATCCGCTCACCGCGAAGGGTGACGGTGACACCGATCGGCATACCCTGGCGAATCTTGAAGGCGGCAATGGCCTTCTTCGCCCGGGTCACCACCACTTTCTGACCAGTGATGGTGGCCAGTTCAGTGATGGAAGCCTCAAGCGCCTTGGCGTTCTGGGCGGCTTCACCGAGGCCACGGTTGACGGTGACCTTGATCACCTTGGGAACTTCGTGGACGTTGGAGAGACTCAGATCCTTCAGCAACTTGGGCTGGATCGTCTCCCGGTAGCGCTGTTTCAGTGACATGACGGAAGGAGGGAGTGCGCTTCTGGACGTGGTCAGAAGGCGGACGGGTGGGGGGAGATGGAGGGGGAAGCTATAGGGGAAAGCTGGTGGGCCTTCGCCGGTCTGGCGCTAGCAAGAGCAGCCAGCGGCGGCGGCGATCAATCGATCACCTCACCCGTTTTCTTGAGGCGGCGTTTTTTGGTGCCGTCCTTGTCCACCACGATCTCGACGCGGCTGGCGACGTTCTTGGTGGTGGAGTAAATCATCACGTTGGAGGCATGCAGGGTGGCTTCCTCCGTGACAATGCGGCCGGTCTCGCCCTCCTGGGTGGGCTTGAGATGGCGGGTGCGCAGGTTGATGCCCTGAACGATCAGGCGGTTCTCATAGGGAAGGGTGCGCAGGACCTCGCCGGTCTTGCCCTTGTCCTTGCCGGTGATCACCTGCACGGTGTCGCCCTTCTTGATGCGCATCTTGATGCGCACCGGGGTCTTCGCCTTGGGGGTTGCGGTGGCCATGGTTCAGATCACCTCCGGAGCGAGGGACACGATCTTGGTGAAGTTGCGCTCGCGCAGTTCCCGGGCGACGGGACCGAAGACCCGGGTGCCCTTGGGATTGTTGTCGTTGCCGAGGATCACCGCGGCGTTGTCATCGAAGCGGATCGAGTTGCCGGTGTCGCGCCGCAGGGTGGCCCTGGTGCGAACCACAACGGCTTTGACCACATCCGACTTCTTGACTCCCATGTTGGGCATGGCGTCCTTGACGGCTGCCACGATCACATCGCCGACGTGGGCGTAGCGACGGTTGGTGCCCA
This sequence comes from Synechococcus sp. UW140, assembly GCA_945872185.1. Classification (GTDB taxonomy): domain Bacteria; phylum Cyanobacteriota; class Cyanobacteriia; order PCC-6307; family Cyanobiaceae; genus Cyanobium. Next base: position 15,725 of record CAMBZX010000003.1, read on the forward strand.
GCACACGGATGCACTGGATGCGCTTGGCGCCGCTGTTGTCAGCGACATTGAGGAAGGTTTCCTGCTGAATCATCGGGAGGTCCTCCTCAGGTGGCAGCCGACGGGGTGGAGCCCGCGGCCGTGGAAATCACTTCTGCCACCATCCAGCGTTTGGTCCGGCTGAGGGGGCGGGTTTCGGTGATGCGAACCCGGTCGCCGACGCGGCAACTATTGGCTTCGTCGTGGGCTTTGTAGCGGGTGGTGCGGCTGACCGTTTTCAGATAGATGGGGTGAGGGAAGCGGTTTTCAACCGCCACCACCACCGTTTTGTCCATCTTGTCGCTGACGACGGTGCCGACCCTTTCCTTGAGTGCCATGGGAATCGAGGGGATCAGGAGGCGGTGGAGCGCTGACGCTCCTTCTGCACCGAGAGAAGGTGGGCCAGCTTGATGCGGGCCTGCTTGAAGCGGTGCGGATGCTCCAGTCGGCGGGTGGCCTGCTGGAAGCGGAGTTCGAACAATTCGCGGCGGATGCCGTTGATCTGTTCAGTGAGTTCGCCGTCGGTGAGGGTGCGCACCGCGGTGATGTCGGGACGGGCCATGGTCAGGACTCCACAAGGGTGGGCTCAGGCGCGGCCTTGGCGGCTGCGACTGCGGGCGGCTCCGCGGCGGCGCCATCCGTCTTGATCGGCTGATCGGCCAGGGAGATGAACTTTGTCTTGATGGGCAGTTTGAACTGCGCCAGACGCATGGCCTCCTTGGCGATTTCCGGGGTGATTTCCGGACCTCCCATTTCGAACAGAATGCGGCCGGGCTTGATCACGGCCACCCAGAATTCCGGGTTGCCTTTACCGGAACCCATGCGGGTTTCGGCTGCTCGCATGGTGACGGGCTTGTCGGGGAAGATCCGGATCCAGATCTGCCCGCCCCGCTTGACGTGGCGGGTCATCGCCCGACGGCTGGCCTCGATCTGGCGGGAGGTGATCCAGCCACATTCCTGGGCCTGAAGAGCGAACTCCCCGAAGGCGATGGTGTTACCGCGAGTGGCGATGCCGCGCATGCGGCCGCGCTGCTGCTTGCGGAATTTGACGCGTCTTGGACTCAGCATGGTTCAGGCCTCCCTCACTCCTCGTTGGAGCGGTCTTCGAACTGTTGCGGCCGGCGGTTGGCACGGCGCTTGGGCGCTCCACCCACGGGCAGCTTGTCCTGCTGGCCGGGGAGCACTTCACCTTTGAACACCCAGACCTTGATGCCGAGTACGCCGTAGGTGGTGGTAGCAACCTTGGTGGCGTAATCGATGTCGGCCCGCAGGGTGTGCAGGGGGACGCGACCCTCGCGGGTCCATTCGGTACGGGCGATTTCGGCGCCATTGAGACGGCCGGCGACCATCAGTTTCAGACCGAGCACCCCAGCACGCTGGGCGCGCTGCACCGCCATGCGCATGACGCGGCGGAAGGCGACCCGCTTCTCCAGCTGCTGGGCGATGTATTCGGCCAGCAGGAAGGCGTCGGCATCGACGCGCTCGACTTCCACCACGTTGATCCGCACCTGGCGGGTCGTATCACCGATGGTTTTCTGGATGCCGGTGCGCAGATCCTCAATGCCACTGCCCTGGCGGCCAACGAGCACACCGGGACGAGCGGTCTTGAGCTCGACTTCGAGCTGGTCTGCCTTGCGGGCGATCAGCACATCGCTGATGCCGGCGGAGGCGTACTTCTTGTGGATGAACTTGCGGATCCGGTCATCCTCCTGAAGGAGGATCGGATAGGTCTTGCTGGGGGCGTACCAACGCGAGCGGTGTTCCTGGGTGATCCCCAGGCGCAGGCCGGTTGGATGGATCTTGTGTCCCATCGGTCGGTGTCCTCGGGGTTCAGGCGGAAGGGGCCGCCACACCAATGTTGATGTGGCAGGTCTGTTTTTTGATCGCGTAGGCACGGCCCTGGGCTCGTGGCCGGAAGCGCTTCAGGGACGGACCCATGTCAGCGCTGGCCTCGATGACCACGAGGTTGGACGGGTCAAGGCCGAGGTTGTGTTCGGCATTGGCCACGGCCGACCGCAGCACCTTGGTGATGGGGCCGGTGGAGCGGTAGGGCATGAACTCGAGCATGATCAGGGCGTCGCGGTAGCTCTGCCCTCGGATCTGATCGAGCACCCGACGCACCTTGGACACGGAGCCACGGATGTAGCGGCCGTGAGCGAGGGCCTGGGCCGGATTGGTCTTGGCGGGGTTGGTGTTTGCCATTGGTTCAGCGGCCTCCCTTCTTGTCTTTGATGTGGCCCCGGAAGGTGCGGGTGGGGGCGAATTCCCCCAGTTTGTGGCCCACCATCTGCTCCGTCACGTAGACGGGCACATGGGCCTTGCCGTTGTGGACGGCAATGGTGTGACCGATCATCATCGGCAGGATGGTGGAGGCCCGTGACCAGGTCTTGATCACGGTCTTGTCGTCGGCGGCGTTCTGCCGTTCCAGCTTGCGAAGCAGGCTGTCGGCTACAAACGGACCTTTTTTGAGTGAGCGTCCCATGGCGGATCAGGCGTACAGCAGTGCGGTGTGGGTCATCAGGAGTCGCGTCCGCCACGGCTCCGTTTGGAGGTGCGACGACGTTTCCGAAGCACGAACCGGTTGCTGGGCTTGTTGCGCTTGCGGGTCTTGTAGCCCAGGGCCGGTTTGCCCCAGGGCGTGACCGGACCGGAGCGGCCGATCGGTGCCCGTCCCTCACCACCACCGTGGGGGTGGTCGCAGGGGTTCATGACACTGCCTCGCACCTGCGGCCGGCGACCCAGCCAGCGCTTGCGGCCGGCTTTGCCCAGGCTGGTGTTGCGCTGTTCGCTGTTGCCGACTTCGCCGAGGGTGGCGTAGCACTCACGGCGGACCAGGCGCACCTCCGTGGAGGGGAGCTTGAGAGCGACGTAGTCGCCTTCCTTGGCCATCACCTGGGCGCTGCCACCGGCTGTGCGCACCATCTGGCCACCGCGACCGGCGTAGAGCTCCACGTTGTGCACGCTGGAGCCGAGCGGGATCGCCGCCAGGGGCAGGGCGTTGCCGTTTTCGATCGGTGACTCCGGGCCGGAGACCACGGTCTGGCCGACCTCAATGCCTGCTGGCGCCAGGATGTAGCGCTTCTCGCCATCGCTGTAATAGAGAAGCGCCAGCCGCGCGTTGCGGTGGGGGTCGTAGTGGATCGCGGCCACTCGGGCTTCAACGCCGTGCTTGTCGCGGCGGAAGTCGATGAGGCGATAGAGGCGCTTGTGGCCGCCGCCGCGGTGGCGGCAGGTGATCACACCGCGGTTGTTGCGACCCTTGCGGCGGTGCTTGGCGATGACCAGGCCGCGCTCGCGCTTTTTGCCGGTGATCTCGCTGAAGTCGGTGACGACAAGCGTGCGGGTACCGGGGGTGTTGGGCCTGTAATTACGGATTGCCATGACGTTTCAGACCCCTCAGGACTCAGGGAACAGCTGGATGGCGTTGCCTTCGGCGAGGCGCACCACGGCCTTCTTCACCTGGGCACGTTTGCCGGCGAAGCGTCCTACCCGGCGGGAGCGACGGGGAGGATTCATGGTGCTGACACCGACGACTTTGACGTCGAACAAGGATTCGACGGCCGCCTTGATGTCGGGCTTGGCAGCCCGATGGTCCACCTCAAAGGTGTACTGATTGAGTTCGAGGGCACGGGTGGCCTTCTCGGTGATCAGCGGGCGACGGATCACATCCGCCAGCCGGCCTGCAAAACGTTCAGCCATCTCCGTAGACCTCCTGAATCTTCGCGAGTGCTTCCTCGTTCAACACCAGTTTGTTGGCGTTGAGCAGATCGAAGACGTTGAGTTGATCGGCGGCGATCAGCTTGACCCTCTCAAGGTTGCGCACCGAGAGTTTGACGGCGTCGCTGGCGCCATCGATCACCAGCAGCACCTTGGCGTTGGCGGCGATGTCGAAGCGAGCCAGGGCGGCGGTGATCTCCTTGGTTTTGGGGGTGTCGAGGCCCTTGGCAAAGTCCCTCACCACGGTGATGTCACCATTTCGGCTCATCAGGGCGGTGCGCAGGGCCAGGCGCCGCTCCTTGCGGTTCATGCCCAGCTCGTAGCTACGGGGCTTGGGCCCGAAGGTGACGCCACCACCGGGACGCAGGGGCGTGCGGATCGAACCCTGTCGGGCTCGGCCGGTGCCTTTCTGTTTGTAGGGCTTGCGGCCACCACCAGCTACCTCGGCACGGGTGAGCGTGCTGGCGGTGCCCTGGCGGGCGTTGGCCAGCTGACGCACCACGGCGCGATGCAGCAGGTTGGCGGCGGAGGTTTCCTTGGCGACCTTGAGGTTCAAGGAGGCTTTGCCAGCTTCCTTGCCTTGCCAGTCGCGAATCACACAGTCAGTCATGGTTCTCCTCCTCAGTTCGCGGCTTTGCTACCCACCCGCCTGGCCGGGCGGATGTCGAGCAGGGCGCCGGGCTTGCCGGGGACCGAACCCTTGACCACCAGCAGGTTGCGCTCGGTGTCCACCTTGAGGATGATGAGTCCGCGGGTGGTGATTTGTTTGCCGCCATAGCGGCCGGCCATGCGCTTACCCGGATAGACACGGCCCGGCGTGGTGCCAGCGCCGATCGAGCCGGGCTCGCGGTGATTCTTTGAGCCGTGGCTCATCGGACCGCGGCTGAAGCCGTGGCGCTTCTGCAGACCGGAGAAGCCGCGGCCCATCGTGTCGCCGCTGACATCGACTTTCTGGCCGGCTTCGAAGGCTGCGACGGTGATGGCGCTGCCGAGTTCCAGACCGTCGACGCCTTCGACGCGGTATTCGCGCAGATGGCGCAGCGGATCGCTGCCGGACTTGGACAGGTGGCCCCGGGCCGGTTTGTTCACGAGTTTTTCGCGAATTTCACCGAAACCGATCTGGACGGCGCTGTAGCCGTCTGTGGCCTCGCTCTTGAGTTGGGTGATGCGGCAGGGTCCCGCCTCGATCAAGGTGACCGGGATGGATCTGCCCTCGGGGTCGAAGAACTGGGACATGCCCAGTTTCTTCCCAAGAATGCCGATGGACATGGGAGGGAGAACAACGCCAGCTGGACTGCCGTTGCCACAATCTTCACTAAAGAAGATGGCGGCGCCGATCGAATACCTGAGGCATCGATAGGGACGGCGGGGAGCTGAATTCGTGGAATCGCAAAGATGAAAACCGAGCCGGAGATCTCAGGAGATTCCGAGGCGATCGTCAGGGGCTAGCGAAGGCGAATCAGCGGGCTGGGACTTCTCCGATGGCGGCGTCTGGAGTGAACTCCTGACATGCCCGGGCAGTTTCCCGACGGTGCCGGCTGGTGAAGGAAGTGCTCCTTCGCCGCTGGTTCCGTACTGGCCTGGAGAGATCGTCACCAATGACGATCCCTGTACTGCGCTCTGGAGGCCCGGCTAGCGGACGGGCACAGATCAACAGCACAAGAAGCCAATGTACCCCATGGCCCTGCTACCACCTTCTTGGCGCCAGAACTGCCAGAAGAACTGTCAGACTCCTGCCCTGTGACGACTGACGCTCCGATGCCCCTGCTGCTGACCGGCCGCGGTTTTCGCCAGGACCTCGAGCGCTCTGGAGCTCTGGCGCTGTATGTCCCCCTGGAGGGTGGCGCTGAAACCAGGTTGCTGCGCCGGCTCCGGGCCGCTGGCTACCGGGCCCAGATGACCTCGGCCCGGGGTCTCGGTGATCCGGAAGCCTTCCTGTTCCAGCTGCACGGCGTGCGACCGCCCCACCTGGGCCACCAGTGTGTGGGACGGGGAGCGGCCGTGGGTGAGGTGCAACGGGTGATGCCCCTGCTTGGCTCCCAATTTGAGGGCACCGGACCGGTGCTGCTTTGGTTACTCGAGGGGCAGGTGCTCTCAACCGCTGAACTGGCCGCTTTGTGTGGCTTCTGTCGCCGCGAACCGCGGCTCAAGATCGTCGTGGAGATGGGCGGCTCCCGCGCTCTGCGCTGGCAGCCTTTGGAGCAGCTTGTTGGTGCCTGAACTACAGGGACGACTGGCCCTGATCTGGGGTGTGTCGTTCTTCTCCGGTTCGCTGGCCCAGCTGGCGGCACGCCTCAGCGGACTGCCGGCCGTGGTGTTGCTGCTGGCCACCGGTCTGCTGCTCGGTCATGCCGGTTTCGGTTGGATCCAGCCGGACCAGCTCGGGCGCGGCCTGGAGCCGTTGGTGGGCCTGTTGGTGAGCCTGGTGCTCTTCGATGGCGGCCTCAATCTGCGTCTGGCCGGGCGCGATCTGCAGCGATCCGTTCTGCAGTTGGTGCTGGTGCGCTCGGTGCTCGGTCTCGCTGGTGGCGCCGCTCTGGCCCACTGGGTCGCCGGTCTGCCCTGGCCGCTGGCCCTGGTGTTCGGTGCCATCGCTCTGGCCACCGGCCCCACGGTGGTGAATCCGTTGGTGCGGCAGCTGCGCCTCAGTCCCTTTCTGGGCCGGGTGCTGGAGGCGGAGGGTCTGATTCTGGAGCCGGTGAGCGCGGTGCTGGCCTTGCTGTTGCTGCAGCTGGCCCTGGGCGATCTTGGCGGTTGGCAGGATGTGGCTTGGCGGCTGTTATTGCGGCTGGGGGTGGGGGTGGCTCTGGGCGCCCTGGCGGGGCTGCTGCTGGCTCTGGTGCTGGAGAAAGTTGAGGCCCCTGAGCGCCAGGCCGGATCAGGAGGCGCTGATCCGGCGGCCGGCGCCCTTTCCCTGCAGCTCACCCTGGGCACCTTGTTTCTGTTGTTCAGTGGCTGCGAAGCCCTGCTGCCCGAATCGGGTTTGCCAGCGGCGGTGAGTGCCGGTGTGGTGGTGGGGCTGCGCCTCGACACCGCGGCCAGCTCCCTTGACGAGTTGATCTCCCAGCTGGCGATGCTGGCGATCACGGTGCTGTTCCCGTTGCTGGCGGCTGATGTGTCCTGGGCCGAACTGAGCCCTTTGGGCTTGGGCGGAGTGTTGTGTGTGCTGGGGTTGATGCTGCTGCGTTTGCTGGTGGTGATGACGGCGGGGGTGGGGTTGCCGTTGAACGGCCGCGAAAAGCTGCTGGTCAGCTGGATCGCCCCGCGCGGCATCGTCACCGCGGCGGTGGCCAGCCTGTTTGCCCTCGAGCTGGAGCAGGCGGGCGTGGCCGCCGCTGGCGCCCTCAAGGGTTTGGTGTTTCTCACCATCTTGATGACGGTGGGTCTGGGGGGGGTCTTGGCCCCTTGGCTCGCCAGCAAGCTAGGTCTGAGTGGGATGGAGCCAGAGCTGGAGGGTGCCGATCCTCCCGATCGCGGCGCTGAGGTCGAAGCCGTGCCCAGCGGCAACGGCTGAGTTGTTAGCAGGGTCGGCCGACCCTGCCAGCTGCGACGGTTTCGCCAGCGGCGGCCTGAGCGGTTGGGATGATGGCCCTGCCTGCGCGCTGTCGCCATCGCTCCCGCCAGCTCTTCCCTCCTGCCCGAGCAGGCCCTGGAGCGGGGCCGCTGGGTGAAGTTGATCGGCGGTGCCAGCAACCAGGACCTCGCTGCGATCGAGGATCTGGCGGGCTTGTATACCCTGGTGGGAGTTCACTGCCTCGATCTGGCGGCCGATCCGGCCGTGGTGGCGGCAGCCCGTCGTGGCATCAGCTGGGCCGAAATTCGCGGGGCGGGCAGACCCTGGTTGATGCTGAGCCTCAGCGATGGGGCTGACCCCCACTTCCGCAAGGCCTGGTTTGATCCGGCCCGCTGCCCCCCCAGCTGTCCGCGGCCCTGCGCCCGGGTCTGTCCGGCCCTGGCGATCCCGTCGCTGCCGCGTACTGCCGCGGCCAGCCTGGGCCGGATCGATGGCCCAGAGCCGCGATCGGGTTCCTCTGAGCGATCGGGATCAAGTCCGTTGTCGGCTCCAGGTTCTGGGGCCCCCGCTGCGGCGGCTCTCGGTGTGGTGGCCGACCGTTGCTACGGCTGCGGCCGCTGCCTGCCGATCTGCCCCCTGGGGCTGATCGAGGAGCGGGAGCAGCACTTGCCCGCCGCCCAGGTGGCCGCCCTGCTGGCCCAGTTGCAACCCGATGCGGTGGAGCTCCACACCCGGATTGGTCGTGCCGAGGCCTTCGCCGAGCGGCTGGCCCAGGTGTGCGCGGCTGGGGTGCCGCTGCAGCGGCTGGCGGTCAGTTGTGGCCTGGAGTCGGCGCTGACGCTGGCGGGCGACGGCCCGGCGATGCCCATGCCGACGCCGGAGGCCCTGGCGCAGGAGCTCTGGCAGCGCCATGGGCAGCTGCAGCAGGCAGGGCTGGCGCCGCTCTGGCAGCTCGATGGCCGACCGATGAGCGGCGATGTGGGGGCCGGCACAGCCAGGGCCGCCGTGCAGTTGCTGAGCGCCGTGGCGCCGCTGGCGCCGCCGGGGCCGTTGCAGCTGGCGGGCGGCACCAACGAGCGCACCCTGCCCCTGGTGCGCCGCCTGGATCCAGCCCTGGGGCGGGCCGTGGCCGGTGTGGCCTTCGGCAGCGTCGCCCGGGCGCGGCTGCAACCGCTGCTGCAGGAGGCCCAGGCGCGGGGCGGGCGGCTGCTTGATCAGGCCGATCTGCTGCCGCTTGCGCTGGCGATCTGCACGGAGCTGGTGCGGCCCTGGCTCGCCCGCTGCTGAACGACCGGGGCTGGATCGCTCCAAAGGAGCTGCGCGACGATGGCGTGCAGATCTGGGCAGGTGATCAGCACCAATCCGCCGGGGCGCAGCACCCGTTGGAACGCAGCCAGGGCGATGGGCAGCTCGAAGCCCACGAGCTGCTCGATGGCGTGGGAAGAGCAGATCGCCTCAACGCTGGCGTCGGCAACCTGCTCCTGGGCCGTCATGCTGCCGCCGCCCAGATGCAGCACTGTGCCGCTGGTGCTCAGGTGATGAGACCTGGCCACTCCTGTCAGGCCGCCACGGTGACCTGGGCGCCCCGTCGGCCGGCTTGCTGACGCTAGAACCAGTGATGGCGATGGCGGCGATCCCGTTGCGCTCGCCCCCCAAGCCATTGGTCGCTCTGCCTTCCCCTCCGACCCAGCGCATCACTGACGATCTCGATCGCCTGCTGGAGGTGCTGCCGCCTGTGGTCCAGCAGCAGCTCGCCAGCGCCGCAGCTCGGGAGGAGCTGCTGGAGGTGGTGCTCGATCTGGGCCGGCTGCCCGAGGCCCGCTATCCCGGCCGGGCCGTGGCCCTCGGCGAGCTGCCGATCGGCCGCGCTGATCTGCAGGGTGTGATTGAGCGGTTAGGGCCCTTCGGTGGCGATAACCGGGCCGGCATCGAGTGCACCCTGCATCGCATCAGTGCCATCCGCAACCGCAGCGGCGAAGTGGTGGGGCTCACCTGTCGCGTGGGCCGGGCGGTGTTCGGCACGGTGGCGCTGGTGCGCGATCTGCTCGACTCCGGCCATTCGCTGCTGTTGATGGGCCGGCCCGGGGTGGGGAAGACCACGGCCCTGCGCGAAATCGCCCGGGTGCTGGCCGATGACCTGTTGCGGCGGGTGGTGGTGATCGATACCAGCAACGAGATCGCCGGTGATGGCGACATCCCCCATCCGGCGATCGGCCGGGCGCGGCGCATGCAGGTGGCCCGGCCGGAACTGCAGCACCAGGTGATGATCGAGGCCGTGGAAAACCACATGCCTGAGGTGATCGTGATCGATGAGATCGGCACGGAACTCGAAGCCCAGGCCGCCCGCACCATTGCCGAGCGGGGCGTGATGCTGGTGGCCACGGCCCACGGCAACGAACTCGCCAATCTGATCAAGAACCCCACCCTCAGCGACCTGGTCGGTGGCATTCAATCGGTGACCCTGGGGGATGAGGAGGCGCGCCGTCGTCGCACCCAGAAGACCGTGCTGGAGCGGGCCGCCGAACCCACCTTCGCGATGGCGGTGGAGATGCACAGTCGCCATCGCTGGCTGGTGCATCGTGAGGTGGCGGGCACCGTGGATCTGTTGTTGCGGGGGCAGAGCCCTCGCCCGGAGGTTCGGGAGCTTGGCGTTGACGGCCAGTTGCTGCGGCGGGAACCGGCCCCGATCGCGGCGCCGGTCCCGGCTCGCCCTGAGCTCCGTCCGGTTGTCACGCCCATCGGGGGTTCGGGTCTGCGGGGCGGCAGGCCGCTCGCCGCCGTGCCCTTGCCCGATCCCTTCGCCTTGCCACCCCGGGATCAACAGGCCCCGCCGCCGCAGACCCCGGAGCCGCTGGCGGCGCCTGCTCCCCTGCGTCTCTGTGCGCTCGGTTTTCCTCCCCAGCTGTTGCAGGAGGCCTTGCGCAGCAGTGGCTTACCGGCGGCAGTGGTGGCCGAGCCTGAGCTCGCCGATGCCGTGCTCAGCCTGCGCGGTGAGCTGGGCCGCGATCCGGAGCTGCGGCGCCGGGCCCAGGCCCTCGGTTTGCCGATCCTGGTGATCAAGTCGGACAGCCTGCATCAGTTGCAGCGCGCCATCCAGCGGTTGCTGGAGCGCCGCCGGCCGCCGCTTGTGCCGGAGGCCCTCGAGGCCGGCCGGCGGCTGGATGATGACCTCGCGGCCCTGGAGGAGTGTCGTCTGGCGGTGGAGCAGGTGGTGCTGCCCCAGGGCCGACCGGTGGAACTGCTGCCCCGCAGTGATCGGGTCAGGCGCATGCAGGAGGATCTGGTCAGCCATTACCGTCTGCGCTGTGCCGTCTTCGGGCGGGGAGCCCAGCAGCGGCTGCGGGTGTTTCCCTCATGAGCCCCAGGCCTGTTGACGAAGGACCGGCCGCTGTGGGTAACTAGCAAGGCACCGGCGTCGCCGGAGCCTGTCGGTTTTCTGACCGAACCAACCCTGGTCTCCTTTGTGGACCAAACTGGTTCCTCTGTGAACCAACCAATGGGTCGTCGCCAAGCGGTAAGGCAGCGGGTTTTGGTCCCGCCATTCCTAGGTTCGAATCCTAGCGACCCAGTTTTGAAGTCTTGTTGCGGTCCTGATCCGCTTGTCTGAGCCGATGGTTGCCGCTTCGCCATCGGGTCCCTTGCTGGTCTTTGATTTTGATGGCGTGCTGGTGGATGGCATGCGCGAGTACTGGTGGTCGGCCCGTCGTGCTGCCCTGGCTCTGGCACCCCAGTTGTCCCTGCCCGAGGACGCCCCCGCCGGCTTCGCCCGCTTGCGGCCGCTCATCCATCACGGCTGGGAGATGGTGCTGATGGCGGCCGAGCTGGGCCGGCTCGATGGTGATCTGGCGAGTCTCCTGGCGGATTACGACGGCGCCCTCAAGCCGGCCCTGGAGCGGTGGGGGTGGAGCCCCCAGCAGCTTCAGGGGGCCTTGGAGCGGGTCCGCTGTGAGGCCATCGCCAGCGACCGCAGCGGCTGGCTGGCCCTGCATCGCTTCTTCCCCGGTGTGCCGGAGCGGCTGGCCGCCCTGGGGCAGGAGGGGGCGTCATGGGCGGTGCTCACCACCAAAGGCAGAGCCTTTGCTGCGGAGTTGCTGGCCGCGGCCGCTCTCGAGCCGGCTGCTCTCTATGGCCATGAGCAGGGCAGCAAGACCGAGGTGTTGCTGCAGCTGCGCCACCGGCCCCTCTGGTTCATGGAAGATCGCCGCCCCACCCTTGAGCTGGTGCGTGCCACTCCAGGGTTGGAGGCGGTGCGTTGCTTCCTGGTGGCCTGGGGTTATCTGGCCCCGGGCGATCGCCAGGGGCTGGAGGCTGCCGGTCTTCACTGGCTGGAGCCGGCGACCTTCCAATCCCCCCTGGCGCACTGGCCCTGACCCGCTAGAGTACGCCCGTACTATGCGCCAGTGGTACGCCGGCCTTCGCCGGTGGCACTAGCTCTCCAGAGGTCGCAGGATGGCCACCGGGCTGGTTCCGGTTGTTGTCCGGCTCCTGGCCCGGCGTCCGGCTCCGGTGTCGGGCTCCGGTTTCAAGCTTCTGCCCTGCGGCCTGTTTCCATCGCTTCTCTTTTCCATGCCTGCCGATTCCAAGGCCGCATCCGGCGCATCCGGCTCCCTGACCACTCCTTCCTCAGCCTCCAAGGCGGCCTCCGCCGCTGACGCCAAGGCCATCGCCGAGCGCGACAAGGCCCTGGGTCTGGTGCTGAACCAGATCGAGCGGAACTTTGGCAAGGGCTCGATCGTGCGCCTGGGTGACGCCTCCCGCATGCGGGTGGAAACGATCTCCACCGGCGCACTCACCCTCGATCTGGCCCTGGGGGGCGGTTATCCCAAGGGCCGGGTGGTGGAGGTTTACGGCCCGGAGAGTTCCGGTAAAACCACCCTCACCCTGCATGCCATCGCCGAGGTGCAGAAGCGCGGCGGTGTGGCTGCCTTTGTCGATGCGGAGCACGCGCTGGATCCGGTCTATGCAGCCGCCCTGGGGGTCGATGTCGAAAATCTGCTCGTCTCCCAGCCGGATACCGGTGAGATGGGCCTGGAGATCGTCGATCAGTTGGTGCGCTCCGGCGCGGTCGATATCGTCGTGGTGGACTCGGTGGCGGCGCTGACGCCCCGGGCCGAGATTGAAGGGGAGATGGGGGATCTGGCGGTGGGCAGCCAGGCACGCCTGATGAGCCAGGCGATGCGCAAGATCACCGGCAACATCGGCAAGTCCGGTTGCACCGTGATCTTCCTCAATCAGCTGCGCCAGAAGATCGGTGTCACCTACGGCAACCCCGAAACCACCACGGGTGGCAATGCGCTCAAGTTCTATGCCTCGGTGCGGCTCGACATCCGCCGCATCCAGACCCTCAAGCGCGGGACGGAGGAATACGGCATCCGCGCCAAGGTGAAAGTGGCGAAGAACAAGGTGGCGCCGCCGTTCCGCATTGCCGAGTTCGACATCCTCTTTGGCCGCGGCATCAGCACCGTGGGCTGTCTGCTCGATCTCGCTGAGGAAACGGGCGTGGTCTGCCGTAAGGGGGCCTGGTACAGCTACGACGGCGACAACATCGGCCAGGGCCGCGACAACACGATCATCTGGCTGGAGCAGAACCCTGGCCCCAAGGAGGTGATTGAGCAGCTCACCCGCCGCAAGCTCACCGAGGGGTCGGAGGTCACGGCCAATTCGATGAAGCCCCTGGCCGCCGCCGCCAAGCTCGCCGCCACCGCCTCGGATGCGGCCGATGCGGATACCGATTCAGAGGCCGATGCCGATGTTGATGCGGAGGAGGCGGAGCTGGGCACCCTGCCGACGGCCGGCTGAGCTGCTCCGCTGGGGAGCTCAGCCGAGCGCCGTGGGCCCCGAGCGCGCAAAGGGCGAGCCCCACCGGCGATCCCCCAGGGTCTCCAGGCCCCCCACCGGTGTCATCGCGGGAGCGTCAGCTCGCTCCTGCGATGGTATGGCTGGTCCAGGGTTGACGGCTGGCTGGTGGAGTGGAGGCTCGACGTGGTCGGTTCAGGTTCGGACTCCTCCGGGGCCTCAACTGCCTTCCTGATGACCCAGAAGACTCCGTGGCGTGCCGATCCCATGCAGGGAAGGTCCGTGTCAAACCTGAGTTCAACCAGCTCTTGGGCGGCAAGCTCTGATCTCACGGAGCTTTCTGGTCAATCAGGACTGCCTTTGGGGCTGGCTCCAAGCGCTGCGATCCTCGGCCTGCCAGCGCTGTCCCGCAGCTGGAGCCTCGATGACACTGCGCAAGGTTCAACCCTCAACGATCAACTCTTGTGGTTCCCCGTTCGATCAGGAAAGGGAACGGGCGTGAGAGTGGGTCCCACGGAATCAATCCGACTCACCAAGGCATGGGGTGTTGTCGGGGACCACGGCTGATCGCTGACGACAGATCGCTGATGGCCGATCGCAGACGGCCGGTTGCAGCACGCTGGGCCTGGCCCCCGTTGGGCCTCAGGCCGCTTCTGGTCTTGAGCCGAGCTGGGTCGGGGCCATGGCATCGATGCCCGGCCGTACGGCGGCCTTCGCTGGGAGCGGGGTGGATTGCAGGATTGCGGCGACCCGGTGCAGTTCCTGGATCGCTTCGGCCCCTTCCAGCTTCACCAGCTCATGGCCGTCGCGGGATTCAATCCAGCTGATGCCGAAGTCCGAAACCAGGAAGCGCACCATGTGGTTTTCGCCCAGGTCGGCGACGAAGGATGCCCCCTGACAGTCACTGCCGTCGCCACAGCCGTAGCAGGTGGCGACATGGCCGCGCTTCTGCAGGCTGCTGGCGAGGGCCTGCAGGCTCATCACCAGATCACGCACCAGGGAACGGTATTGCTCGGCCAATCGGGGAAACATCAGGGACCCGAGAAGGACATCAGGGTCAAATCTAAGGTTTTCTTCCGATTTCGCGAGAGGAACGGGGCCAGGTCAGTGGATCCACGTTTCTCCTGGCCCTCGGCTGATCTGTCGGTCTGGGGTTGAGTCGCCCGTGGCGGCCCCATCCGCAGGCCGCTGAACCCAGGGGTGGTGGGGTTGGTTCAGCGCTCTGATGGGACCTCAGCTATCGGCCAGGTTCCACCAGCCCGCCGCCGGACCGATGAAGCGCACCGTGACCCAGAAGAGCACCAGGGCGCCGATGCCGAACCAGGCGCCGCGGGTGGTGAGCGAGACGAAGCGGTCTGCCTGATTGCGGCTGAGCGGCAGCCAGGACACGATCCGCGGCGAGGTGTCGAGGGCTTTTTCGACCTTCTTCTGGCGTGGTGGCAGGCCCTGGATGGCGCGGCGCTTGGCTTCCCCCATGGGGGTGATTCTGGCAACTGGCTGCAGGCTAGGTGCGACGCGTCCCCTGCTCAGCCCGGCCTCAGGGGGCTCCGGGGCCGCTTCGGCGCGCTCAAGCCGCTCGACGGACCGAATCATGGGCAGACCCGCCTTCTTGGTGTCTGCCAGGACTGGATGCCCTCCGCTGGTGCTGGCCCGGTTCACCAGGCGCAGAGCCAGCGGACCCCAGCGAAATCCCAGGGAAGACCCAAGCATGGGCGGCCAACGACCGCTGCCAGGGTGCTGGTTGAACGCTGTCGTGGGCTCGCTCTCCCTGGATGGGATTGGCCCATCCAGGCGCGATCTGGTTCATCAAGAGGTGGCAAGCCGTCAACGGCTTGCCACCTAGCGCGCGGTATCAGGCGGTGCCAAGCCGCCAACGCCTCTGCAGGCCGCAGCTCGTTTGCGCCGGTGTGGCGCGCTCGCCCCATGGCTGTGCTCCTGAGCAGCTCCCAGCTGGAAGTCCGGGCCAGATCCCTGAGCCGGTGTGCCCGGGGGGCGATCACCTGGGCAGGAGCCGGTTCAGTTGGACCCAGGGCTCTAGGGCGCTGAACACCTGCCGTCCCCAGCTGCGGGCGCGCAGGCGGCCATCGAGCACCGCCAGCCGCCCACCCTGGCGCCGCAGGCTGGCCAGGCCCCGCTGCAGCCGATTCAAGGCATCGGGCAGTAGCAGTTCCCGGAACCAGTCCCGCCCCTGGCGGCGCAGCTCATTGACCTGGGCTGCCGTCAGCGGATCCTCCAGGCTGGCGATCGGCAGCAGCGCCACGATCAGCTGGCTGGGCTGGGGCAGCCGGCCCTGGTGGTCCAACCACCAGCTCCAGCGGCAGCAGATCACGCCATTGCTTTCGGGAGCGGTGCTTTCCTGGCCGACGCGGCTGCCGAACTCGGCCGCCAGGCCGCTGGTGAGGCGCCGGCGCAGGTCGGCATCATCAAGCAGCACGATCGTCAGGCCCGCCTGCCCCAGCACCAGTCTGCGGCTCTGATCCAGCAGGTGCTCGGCGAACTGGGGGCTGTTCGGCAGGGGCTGGCGCAACGGCGCATAGAGGGGGAGCGGGTCGGCCAGGGGGGGATCGCCCAGGTCGACGGTCACCGCCGGTTTCAGCCCCAGGGCGAGGGCGCTGGCGGGTGGTCCCTGGGTTCGATCCGATCCGGCCAGCTCACCCACGAGGATGGCGCCGCGGCCACCGAGCAGGCCCTTCAGCTCCCGCAGCGGCGCCAGGGGCTGGCGATGACCCTGCCATTGCAACAGGTGGGGATCTACCTCGGCCCAGCTGCACCAGCCTTCCCCCTTGGCAGCCAGCCAGCGGTCCCAGGGGTCGGGCAGGGGTGCCAGCAGCGACAGCAGCTGGCGGATGGGTGCCTCCTCCTCCGGGGCCAGCGCCACCGGCTGACGGCCATGGCCTGGATGGCTGAAAATGCGCTGGCTCAGGCGTTGATGCAGTTTCAGCAGGCTGTCTTCGGCGGCTGGCTGCGAGCGCCGCAGTCGGTCCCAGTCCTGGGGCTCAAGGCGGATGCCCATGGCCTGGCGCAGCTGCCACTCCAGCTTTTCGGCTTCCGGAATCACCAGCTGGCGTGGCCCCAGGCTTCCCTGGCGCCAGGCCTTGAGCAGTTCCTGATGGCTCAGCAGCCAGAGTTGACCTTCCGGCGCTGCCGTTGATCCTTGCCAGCAGGGCAGGGACAGCCCCACCGCCTGGAGGCGCGGCCATTCCACCTGCAGCAGGCGCTGGCGCAGGGCATCGCTCACCACCAGGGCCAGGGGGGTCTCGCCCAGGGCCAGGGGCACCAGCAAGCCGATCCACCAGCTCGGGTCGGTGCCCGGCACCAGTCGCACCAAGGTGTGATCCTGACGCCGCAGGCTGCGGGCCACCAGCCGGCTCAAGGTGAGATGGTGCGGCCAGCGTTCAGCCCCCTCTCCCTGCAGGAGAGCCTTGAGCTGCCGGTGGGCGCTGGCTTCCAACATGGCTGGATCGTAGGAAGCTGGCAGTCATGACTCCGCAGCGACGATGACAGCTCTCTGGCAGCGCCATCCGGTGGGGATCGTCGGCCTGGGCCTGATTGGTGGCTCCCTCGGCCTCGATCTGCTTGCCAGGGGGGCCACGGTGCGGGCGCTCGTGCATCGTCAGGCCACGGTCGATCGGGCCAGGCAGCGGGGCCTGGCCAGCGCGGTGTCCATCGAGCCGGAGGTGCTGCGCGACTGTGGCCTGGTGGTGCTGGCCCTGCCGCTCGATCGCTTGCTGGACCCTTCGCCCCAGCTGCTGGCAGCTCTGCCGCCCGATGCGGTGATCACCGATGTGGGCTCGGTGAAGCTGCCGGTGCTTCAGACCTGGACCTCCCTGCTGGGACCTGGGCGGGCCGGGCGTTTTGTCGCCTCGCACCCGATGGCGGGCACGGCCCAGGCCGGGGTGGAGGCGGGGGTGGTCGGCCTGTTCCAGGGGCGGCCCTGGGTGGCGACCCCGGCGGAAGGCACGGACCCCCAGGCCCTGGCGGCGGTGGCGGACTTGGCCGCCGCCCTCGGCGCTCACTGGCTCACCTGTGCCGCCGCCGACCACGACCGGGCGGTGGCTTTGATCTCCCATCTGCCCGTGCTGGTGAGCGCCGCCCTGCTCCAGGCGGCTGATCACGGTGCTGCCGCTGCGACGGCTCTGGATCCCGGGGCGCAAACGTTGCCCCAGCTGGTGCGTTGTCTGGCCTCCAGCGGCTTTGCCGACACCACCAGGGTCGGGGGCGGCAACCCGGAGCTGGGCACCCTGGTGGCCCGGGGCAACCGGGCGCCGTTGCTGGCGGCCCTCGCCCAGTACGGCCAGGCCCTGGCCGATCTGGAGCAGTTGGTGGCCGGCGAATCCTGGCCTGAGCTCCAGGCCTCCCTGGCCGAGGCCCAGCGGCTGCGACCGGAATTTCTCTGAAGGGGGCTCCGGCGGGGCTTCAGGTGTTGGGGATGGGGCGATCGAGCTGCAGCACCTGCCCCTGGCGCTGGAGCAGCTGACGGCAGGCCATCAGGGCCGAGAGGCTGACGCCGGCGGTGCCTTCGCCGGGGTGGATCGAATCGCCGCACAGCCACAGGCCCGGGATCGGCGTACGGCTGGCCAGGCCGAAGGGCCCGAAGCGCAGGGGCTGCTGGCCCAGGCCGCCCACCCAGCCCCAGGGCCGCCCGGTCCAGCCCGCGAAGCCCCGGGGGGTGGCCAGTTCCTGGTGGAGCCACACCTCAGGCCCCAGGCCCAGCAGCTGGCCGAGACCGGCCTGAATGCCTGCGATGGCGCACTGTTTGCGGGCCTGATACCCGGCTTCGTCGCCCTCGAACCAGGGCCGGGCCGGGGTGAACACACTGGCGATCACCGTGGCCTGCCCCGCTGGGGCCCGGCCGTCGCCTTCCTGGCTGATCGAGACGAACAACGGACCCGGATCGCCCCAGTCGAGCTGCAGATGGGAGGCACAGTCCGGTGGCAGCTGGTCGCGGGCGATGGCGCCATAGAACACCAGGGCGCCGCTGGGTTCCGGCAGCTGGGCGAGGCGCTGCTGGTAGCCGCTGGGGAGCTGGCCGCCCAGCAACGCCGGCAGGCTCTGGGGCGGCAGGGTGACGATCACATCGTCGGCTTCGACGACAAAGGGGCGCTGACCAGGCGCTTCGCCGTGCAGGCTCCAGGCTCTGTCCCTGCCGGGGGCTTCGATCCGCTGCACCCGGTGGCGGAGCCGCAGCCGGCCGCCCGCCTGGGCCAACCCCTGCTCCAGGGCCGCGGCCAGGGTTTGCATCGAACCCTGGAGATGCCACAGGCCGAGGGGTTCCTGCACCATCGAGAGCACGGTGGCGCCGTAGAGGGCGGCGGTGCGTTCCGCCGGTTCCTGCGAATAGAGCCGCAGCTGCAGATCGAGAAAGCGCCGCAGGCGGCGATCGTCACCGCAGCCGCTGAGGTTTTGCAGATCGGCGATGCTGGCCGTGGTCAGCAGGCCGCTGAGCAGGTTGCCGGCGCCGAGAGCACCCAGCAGTTGCCCCAGATCCCACCAACTGCGGGGCGGCAGCACCGGATTTCTGGCAGCGAAGCCCCAGTTGGCCTGATGAATGGCCTCACAGAGGCGCCAGAAGCGCTCGCTGCCGGGAAATTGGCGCTGGCGTTCCTGGCGCCAGCGCTCGGGATCCCGGTGGATGCGCACCGGCGCCCGCCCATCGGCCAGATCCACAACGCAGCCGGGATCCAGGGGTTCGGCGGCCGGGGGCGCCACGTTCAGATGCTGGAACAGGCGCTGATGAATGCCGCCGGCCTCCAGTCCCGCCACCTGGGTGGCCCCCACATCGAACACATAGGGCCCGCGGCGGAACGTACCGGCGCAGCCGCCGCTCTGGTGGTGGGCCTCCAGCAACTCCACCCGCAGGCCCTGTCTGGCCAGCAGGCTGGCGGCCGTGAGGCCGGCAATGCCGGCACCCACCACGGCCACGTCGATGGGGCGGGGTGCTTCCGGGCGCTGGGGGCTATCCGGCGCGGGCGCCTCGGGCGGATCGGTTGAAATGGCGGGCCAGATTCTGGGGCTGACCCTAGGGATTCTCCGGCTGGGGCTGGCCGGTGCTGGGGCTGCCGCGGCAGCGCCTGGGCGTCAGGCTGAACCGTTGTTGTCGTTGCCCAGCCATGGGGCGTTCCGGCTTCGCGTCGCTGGCCCCCTGGCTGGCCGAACACCTGGGGGTGACGCTGCAGGCGCAGCGCTCCGTCGCCGGCGGCGACATCCACAGGGCCTGGCGGCTCGAGCTGGAGGGGGGTGGCCGCCTGTTTGCCAAGACCAACCGGGCCGCAGCCCTGGGGCTGCTGGAGGCCGAGGCCGATGGCCTGGCGGCTCTGGCAGCGGCTGCCGATCCCTTGCGCCTGACGGTGCCCCAGCCCCTGGCCCTGGGGCTGGTGGCTGAGCAGGCCGTGCTGGTGCTGCCCTGGCTGGAGCTGGAGTCGGGGGGGCAAAGCGCCGCTGGCTGGCTGGCCTTTGGGGCCTCCCTCGCCGCTCTGCACCGTCGCAGCCTGACGGCCGCCATGGCCCCGCACGATCGCTGCGACGGCAGCTTCGGCTGGGGCCGCGACAACGTCATCGGCGCCACGCCTCAGGCCAATGGCTGGGGCCGCGACTGGGGTCGCTTTTTCGCCGAGCGCCGGCTGGCGCCCCAGCTGGAGCTCCTGGCCTGCAACTCCGGGGTGCTGCGGGGCGCCGCGGAGCTGCTGGAGCGAGTGCCGATCTGGCTGGCCTCGCACCAGCCCGAGCCCGCTCTGGTGCATGGCGATCTCTGGAGCGGTAATGCCGGCCTGGAGTCCGCCGGCCGCGGCGCCCTGTTCGATCCGGCGGTGCACCGGGCCGACCGGGAGGTGGATCTGGCGATGGCCCGGCTGTTCGGAGGCTTCCCGGCGGGGTTCTTTGCCGGTTACGAGCAGGCCTGGCCCCTGCCGGCCGGCCATCAGCAGCGGCAGCCTCTGTACAACCTGTATCACCTGCTCAACCACGCCAATCTGTTTGGCGGTGGCTATCGGCAGCAGGCCCAGCAGTCGATCCAGACCTTGCTGGGCCAGGGCCCCTAGGGACTGGGATGCGATGGACGGGGTTGAGCGCCGTCGCGATCCGCGCTCTGGTCTTGATCAGCCGCGCCAGGGCCGGTCCTGGTGGGATCAGCCCAGTTGAGTGGGGCCCACGTTGGATGAAGCCAGGCTGAAGGCCTTGGGCCTGCCTTGTGGCTGGCCTCGCGGGACAGTGGAAGCCTCCACAGCGTGTCCTGATGGCCACGCTGGGCAGCCGCGGCCGGGGAAGGGCCGTGGTTCCGGTCAACAGGCAGTTCAGCCAACAACAAAGCCTGCCCCAAGGGGCAGGCTTGCGTCTCAGGCCCGGGCCGGCTGCTTGGCCCGCTCAGTTCCGCTCTTTTCCGTGCAGCTCAGCCGAGGTACTCCTTGCGCACACCCTGCAGCTTGGCGAGCACGGCGTTGCGCTTCTCACCGGTGGTGAGGTTGTGCCAGCTCCATTGGCCCACCACGACGAGGCCGAGCAGCTCCAGCAGGCCCGGGATGATCGGCAGCAGATTGATGGTGTCGAGCACGCCCTTGATCAGGATCTGGGCAACGATCACCGCCAGGATGATGCCGGCGGCTTTGCCGATCTTCCCCACCTGGGTCCAATCCACCTTGTCGAGGGTTTCGTTGACCTTGCCGATCACCTCGCCGTAGCGCTCGCTGAAGTCAAAGCCCCCTTCGGCTGGGCCTCCCGAAGCCTGGCTGCCGGCAGCCTTGGAGCCAGCGACGCTTTCCATGACCTCGGTGGTGGTGTCACTGGTGGTGGTGTCACTCATGGAGGGGAAGGACTCACGTACGGCACGGCCGGTAACTTACCGCTGTGGACCCTTACTTGCCAGGGGAGATCAGGATCGATCGGCTGGCGCTGACGGTTCTGCGGGCCGATCTGGGCGGTGCCCTGCCCCTGGAGGGCTGTGGGCTGCTGCTGGGTCTGCGGGATGGGCCCCTCTGGCGGATTCGGCGGATCTGGCCCTGTCGCAACATCTGGGAGCCGGCCGCCGAGCGCACGCGGCGGTTTGCGATTGATCCGCGCGAGCAGCTGCTGGCCCAGCGCTGGGCTCGGCAGCGCGACTGGCAGGTACTGGGCTCGGCCCACAGCCATCCCAGCAGCGAGCCGGTGCCCTCGGCGATTGATTGCCAGCTGGCCTTCGCGCCGACGCTGATGCTGATCCTGGGGCTGGCCGCAACCCCTGAGCTGGAGCTCGCCGCCTGGTGGCTGGAGGGTGAGGCTCAGCCAGGCAGCCCTTGCCGGCGCCTGGGGTGGAGAATGGGGGATTGAGCCGTAGGCAGCCGTACTGCCGCGGCAGTGGTTCACGCTTTTTCCCCCTGCCATGCTTCCTCCCGACACCAGCGGCGTTCAGCTCAGTCCCGATGAGGTGGCCCGTTTTTCGCGCCATCTGATCCTGCCGGAGGTGGGGATGGAGGGCCAGAAGCGGCTGAAGGCGGCCTCGGTGCTCTGTGTCGGTACGGGCGGCCTCGGGTCACCGCTGCTGCTCTATCTGGCCGCCGCCGGCGTGGGCCGGCTTGGCATCGTTGATTTCGATGTGGTGGACCACAGCAACCTGCAGCGCCAGGTGATCCATGGCACCAGCTGGGTGGGCAAGCCCAAGATTGAATCGGCCAAGGCCCGCATCCTGGAGCTCAATCCCCACTGCCAGGTGGATCTCTACGAGACCGCGCTCACCAGTGAGAACGCCCTGGAGATCATCGCCGGCTACGACCTGGTGTGTGACGGCACCGACAACTTCCCCACCCGTTACCTGGTCAACGACGCTTGCGTGCTGCTGGGCAAGCCGAATGTGTATGGCTCGATCTTCCGCTTTGAGGGCCAGGCCACGGTGTTCAACCTCGATGCCGCAAGTCCCAACTACCGCGATCTCTTCCCCGAGCCGCCACCGCCGGGCATGGTGCCCTCCTGCGCCGAAGGCGGCGTGGTGGGGGTGCTGCCGGGGATCATCGGCGTGATCCAGGCCACCGAGGCGCTGAAGATCATCACCGGCATCGGCACCACCCTGAGCGGCCGCCTGCTGCTGTTCGATGCCCTGCAGATGAAGTTCCGCGAGCTGAAGCTGCGGCCCAATCCGGAGCGCCCGCTGATCGAGAAGCTGATTGACTATCAGGAGTTTTGCGGAGTCGGTGGTACTGCTCCCGGTCAGGAGGAGGCAGGCGCCGTGCTGAGCATCAGTGTCAAGGAACTGCAGGCGTTGCTGGCGGGCGATACCGGTGGTCTGGTGCTGCTCGATGTGCGCAATCCTCCCGAAGTGGAGATTGCGGCGATTCCCGGTGCCCTGTTGATCCCCCTGGATCGCATCGAAAGCGGTGAGGCGGTGGAGGAGGTGCGCCGGCTGGCTGCAGGCAAGACCCTCTACGTGCATTGCAAGCTGGGCGGACGCTCGGCCAAGGCGCTGATCGCTTTGGCACGGCACGGCATCGAGGGCGTGAATGTGGCCGGTGGCATCCAGGCCTGGAGTCAGGAGGTGGATCCCTCCGTGCCCCAGTACTGAGCACGGTGCCCCCCTTGGCGATCGAGCGGCGGCGGCCAGCTCTCAGCCGGGTGCGCCTGGCAAGGCTGGAGCGCCAGTTCTTGCCGCTGCTGTTCACGGTGCTGCTGCCGATCCTGGTGTTGCCCCAGACGGCCACGGGTCATCGAGCTGGCAATGCTCTGTTGGCCATCGTCGTTTCGGTGCTGGTCCTGCAGTCGATCCGCACCTTGGGGCGGGCCGGCAGTGAGGAAGGGCTCGCCCTGCGTCACCGGGGCTACGCCTTGTTTGGTTTGCTGGTGATGGCCACACTCTGGATTCCGGTGGTGCGGGGCAGCTGGCAGCTGCCGGCGTTGAAGGCCACGGTGTTGACCAGCCTGTCGCTGTTCTTTCTGATCACCTCGGTGCGACTTGTGCGGCTGCTGGCCCGGGTGCCGCGGGTGAATGCCCAGGTGATGGCCGGGGCGGCCGCCGGCTATCTGTTGCTGGGGTTCACCGGGGGGGTGCTGGCCACCGCCACGGAGGTGTTCAAACCCGGCAGCTTTCTGTTGGGTCACCTGGCCCATCAGCAGCTGCTGCTGGATCGGCTCACTTATTTCAGCTTCGTCACGATTGCCGGTCTGGGCTATGGCGATGTGCTGCCTGGCAATGCTATCGGCGAGCGCTTTGTGATTCTGCTGAGCGTGTCCAGCACGCTTTATGTGGCCCTGTTGGTGGGGCTGCTGCTGGGGCGTTTCATCGCCTCCCAGGAGGTACTGATTCTGGAGGAAGACAGCCTGCTGACGGGGGGCAATCCTGCGGCGATCGAGCGTGGCGATGATGACGGGAATCCAGAGCTTCAGTAATCCACGCCCCGCTTGAGATCCACGCCCCGTTCGGCGTAGTGCTTGTGGCACACCATCTCCGAGTGCACGCTGGCCAGATCGAAGTAGGCGGGGCGGCTCTTGCAGCGACCGGTGATGATCACCTCGGTTTCGGCCGGTTTGCGCAGCAGGGTCTGGACAATCGGCTCCACCGGCAGCAACTCGAGATCCACGGTGGGGTTGAGTTCATCGAGGATCACGGTTTTGTACAGCCCGCTGGCAATTGCCGCCCGGGCGATCTCCCAGGCCCGCTCCGCCTCCACATAGTCGATCGGCTGCTGCTGGCCGCGCCAGACGATCGCATCCCGCCCGGAGCGCAGGTGATCCACCAGGTGGGGATAGCTCTCGCGCAGGGCCGCGATGGCGGCATCTTCGGTGTAGCCACTGCCGCCTTTGAGCCATTGCAGGATCAGCACCCGGTGGCTCTTGTCCTGGCTGATGCCGCGGCCGATCGCCTGCAGGGCCTTGCCCAGGGCGCTGGTGGATTTGCCCTTGCCCTCGCCGGTGTAAATCTCAATGCCATCGAGGCCGGCGCCACTGATCTGGCTGTCGATCTCGCCGTCCGGCAGGCGGCGGCGATGGGCGCGCATCTCTGAGTGCAGATCGGCCAGCTGCACCAGCTGGGCCGGCGCGCCGCGGCCGGTGCAGATCACCTCCATTCCGGCGGGTTTGGCGGAGAGGGTGCGCACCACTTCCGCTGGATCCAGCAGGCCCAGATCCAGCACCGGGTTGATCTCGTCCAGCACCACCACCGAATAGAGGTTGCTGGCGATGGCGCCCTTGGCGATATCCCAGCCCCGCTGCGCCTCCTGGCGGTCGAAGCGGCTGGCCTGCTCGGCGGTGAAGAAATCGCCGCGACCGGTGCGCACCTGATCGATCAGATGGGGGAATCCCTGCTGCAGGGCCTCGATCGCACTGTCTTCGTCGTAGGAGCGGCCGGGGCCTTTCAGGAAGCGCAGCAGCAGCACGCGGGTGCGTTTCTGTTCGCAGATGCCCAGCCCGATGGTGCGCAGCACCACGCCCAGGGCCGCCTGGCTTTTGCCTTTGCCGTCGCCGTCGTAGACGTGCAGCTGGCCATGGTCGCGCTCCTCGCTGCCGGCGGCGGTGCGGATGCCAATCCCCCGGCCGGTACCCCGTTGCGGTGTCTGGGTGCTGCTTGAGCCTGGCATGGACGGGGTGTTCACAACCTGATGCTACCCAGGTTGGACCGTGCGTTTGCCAGGATCGCCCCCATGCTGTTCACCTTGTTGGAGTCGCTCCCGCCCGAGCTCGAGCGGGCCCTGGCGGCCTTGAGGCGGCAGTTGGCCGCCTGGGATCAGGTGGTGGTGGCCTATTCCGGTGGAGTGGACAGTGCGCTGGTGGCGGCTCTGGCGGTGGAGGCCCTGCAGGAGCGTGCCCTGGCGATCACCGGGGTTTCCCCCGCCCTGGCGCCCCATCTGCGCCAGGAGGCCCGGGCCCAGGCGGCCTGGCTGGGCCTGCGTCATCGGGAGCTGGCCACGGCGGAACTGGATGATCCCGCCTATGCCGCCAATCCCGAGGATCGCTGCTATGCCTGCAAGCGGGAACTGCATCGTGTGCTGGCACCGATCGCGGCGGCGGCCGGGGCGGCCGTGGTGCTCGATGGCGTCAACCGCGACGACCTCGGCGATCATCGACCCGGCATCCGCGCCGCCCGCGAGCAGGGGGTGCGCTCACCCCTGGCGGAACTCGGTGTGGACAAGGCCGGCGTGCGCCAGATCTCCCGGGCGCTGGGCTTTCCCTGGTGGGACAAGCCGGCCCAGCCCTGTCTGGCCTCCCGCTTTCCCTATGGCGAACCGATCAGTGCCGCCCGGTTGGTACGGGTGGCGGCGGCGGAGGACTGGTTCCGGCAGCGGTGGGGGGGCGCCTTGCGGGTGCGCAGCCAGGGGGAAACGGCCCGGATTGAACTGCCGGCGGATCGTCTGGCCGAGGTGCTGCAGCAGTTGGCCGGCGGTCGCCGGCGCCAGGAGTTGGTGGCCGCCTTTTCAGGGCTGGGTTTTGTGGCCGTGTCCCTCGATCTCGAGGGCCTGGTGAGCGGCAAGCTCAACCGGGTGCTGCTGGAGCCGCCAGCGACGCAGCAGCCAGATCCAGATCAGGGGGCGCCAGATCAGCTGGCTTCCGATCAGTCAGTTGGCTTCCGATCAGTCAGTGGTTGAACCAGCCGCCAGCAGGACAGCCAACCACGGATTAACCAAGTCAAACCGTGGACCGGCCAGTTCAAACCGGTGACGGGCAATGGCGGTTCAGCCCCAAAAAAAAACAGCGGCAAAGCCTGATCGAGGCTTGCCGCTGTCGGGAGGGGACGCGATGAACGGTGGCTCCAGCGCGGGATCAGGCGGCAGTGAGCACGGGATCGCGTTCACTGCCTTCAATCGTGGCCGGAGTTTCGCGCCGAAAGCTGGTGAGCTTGTGGCGACCCGCATGGAGCTCCTCGCACAGCACCTGACAGGCCCTTTCGGGCATGGTGTGATCGCCACAGGTGAACACATCGACCGCCGCATAGCCGGATTCCGGCCAGGTGTGAATCGAGATGTGGGACTCGGCCAGCAAGGCGAGGCCAGTGACGCCCTGGGGTTCAAAGCGGTGGGTGATCAGGTTGAGCAGGGTGGCACCAGCACGCTTTGCTGCTGTCGTGATGGTGTCCCTGAGAAATGCTTCGTCGTCGAGCCGCGAACTGTCGCAGTCGTAGAGCTCGAGGATGCAGTGTTTCCCAACCGCGTCCGTGACGTTCGGCGGGGGGGCAATCTCGGTGCTGGCCTTGGCTTTGAGGGGGAGTGGCTGGTGGGCGGCTCCGTTCCATCCCGGATTGGGGTGGAGGCAGGGCAGGCTCTGGTTCATCAGGGGTCCAGACAACAACAGAGCGATCACCATACGTCTCGGGCGGCATTAGGGCGGCCTTAAGTCCAAAGCTGTCGCTCATTGCCCACAGAGGTGGCCGGCTTGCATGCGCACCACCTGGGACTCTGAGCGCCAGCCGCCGCTGAAGGCATCGAGATGGGTGGCACTCACCAGACACTGGTGGCCGGCGCCCACCGCTTCCAGCAGCAGCTGCTGGCGCTGGGGGTCGAGCTCGGCCAGCACGTCGTCGAGCAGCAGCAGCGGCGCCTGGCCCACCACCTGGCCCACCAGCTCCAGTTCAGCCAGCTTCAGGGCCAGCACCAGGGTGCGTTGCTGGCCGGCCGAGCCGTAGCGGCGGGCCGGTTGGTCAGCCAGCAGCAGGGTGACGTCGTCGCGATGGGGGCCCACCAGGCACTGGCCCAATCGTTCCTCCTGGGGGCGCTGCTGCCGCAGCTGCTCCTCCATGGCCATGCGCCAGAGCTGTTCCTGATCGCTGTCTTCGGCTGCGCTGGTGAGCTCGGTGCCGCTGCGGTAGGCCAGGGCCAGGGGCTCGCCGGAGCCGCCGATCCGCTGCTGCCAGGTGCTCGCCAGTGGTTCCAGCCGCCGCAGGGCCCGCCAGCGGCGCCGGTGCAGACGGGTGCCGATCAGGGCCATCTGCTGGTCGAAGACATCGAGCAGGCCGGCCCGATCGGCCAGGCCCAGGCCGCGGCGCAGCAGTTGGCTGCGCTGGCGCAGCAGGCGGCCATAGCGGCTGAGCAGGGCGCCATAGACCGGCTCCAGTTGCAGCACCACCCGGTCCAGCCATTGGCGGCGCAGGGCGGGTTCGCCGCGCACCAGATCCAGATCGAGGGCGCTGAAGCCGACGCAGCGCAGCGGTCCGATCAGATCGTGTTGGCGCTCCAGCAGCTTGTCGTTGCGCAAAGCCTGGCGCCCGCCCCGGCCGCGCAGGCGCAGCTCCAGGCTGTCGCCATCGCCGGTGAGGGCTCGCAGCCGGCTGGCGGGTTGGCCGTGGCTGATCAGATCCCGATCGCTGGCGCAGCGGTGCGAACGCAGGCTGGTGAGCAGTTCCACCGCCTCCAGCAGATTCGATTTGCCCGCCCCATTGGCGCCGATCACCAGCAGCCTGGGGGCTTCCAGGGTCAGCTGCAGCCCGGCCAGATTGCGGAAGTGCAGCAGCTCCAGGCGGTGCAGCCGGATAGGTCTGGGGCGATCAGCGGCTAAGGTACCCCCAACAGGCATGGCCGCAGGCGTCGTCGTCGCATGGATGAGTTTTCATCCGTCGCAACCGACTCCCAGGCTTGCCTGGTTTTGGGCATGTAGCTCAGTTGGATAGAGCGTCAGATTCCGGTTCTGAATGTCGGGGGTTCGAGTCCCTCCATGCTCGTTAATGTCTTCCGCCGCCGGAACGGTGAAGATGATCAGGTTGAGATGGCGACGGTTTGAGATGGCGGCGTTGGCTCTGGTTTGAATGGAGCCGAGGGCAGGCTCCAACCCGCTTGAAATCGTTGCAGTAGGCCCAGGTTCCATGGCTGCAACAGTCCTGAGAATCGGCCGGGATTGAGTTGATCAGGCGCCTGACTTCACGTTCAGTTGTCGGTGGGTCTAGCTGGCCCAGCAAGGTCTGTGCAGCCAGAGGCAGTGGTCCGGGAGCTGTTTGAGCGCAGCTGGTGGAATTGAATCCTTCCTGTCTGGGATCGGCACGCCACGGAGCCATCTGGACACTCAATGGATGGTTGGGCCTGGTTCTTTTCTAGGGGTGATTGACACCTTGATTGTCAGGCAGAATTCGAAGATCTTTCTGTTATCAAGGAGATTGAATCCGGAAGCAGGCCGAGATAGCAGTGAATCAATCTCGATGTGCTGATCCAGGTGAATCCATTGCCCAGCAATCGCGCTCAATCGTCAGCCATGCCTGATGTGTGCTTTATCGGCCACCCCAGGGCCGGGTGGTCCAGCTCCCGCCCGCAACGGCAGCGTTGAAGGCCCCTGGCCAGGCAGCGGCCCGCCCGGCTCCCTCAGGGATCCTTCAGGTTCAGTCCCATGGCCCGGATTCCGCCGGGATCTACCACGAAACCAGCTCGGGTGACCGCGTGCAGCGCCTCCGGTGGGGCGGCCAGGGAGACGCTGCAGCCGCCCATCTCCCGCCGCAGGCGGCTCAGGGCTGCCTGCACGAGGGCCTGGATCACCTCGTCGCGGCTCGGGTCGGCCGGATCTGCCAGCAGATCCCAGAGGTTGGCGTTGAGGGCCTGATCGCTGGTGGCCCGGATGAAGCCCACGAGTCTGTCCTGGTCGCTGCGGACGGCCAGGTGCCAGGCGCTGCGCTCCAGCACCAGTCCCCAGCGCCCCGCGCCCCGGGGGCGGTCGCCGCACTCCTGCAGCAGATGGTCGAGTTCGTCGGCATCCCAGGCCGGCTGGTGGAGCAGCTGATAACCCTCCCGCAGGCGGGGCTGGGGTGGTTGGCTGCGGAAGGGAATCAAGAAGGAGATGCTTAGGCCGGGGGAAGGGGGTGGGGGCTCAGCCCGTGTTGCGCATGCCGGCGGCGATGCCGTTGATGGTCAGCAGCGCCCCCTGGAGCAGGTCGCTGCGGCTGTAGGTGCGGCCATCGCTGGCCTTGCCGGCCCCCTCGCTCATCGGTGGCTGGCGATTCTGATCGCGCAGCAGACGCAGCAGGGCCACCTGCAGATAGCCGAGGGGAATGATGGTGCGATTGCGCAGCTCCACCGACAGCTGCAGGGCGGGATCGCCATCCAGCAGCCGTTTGTGGCCGCTGATCGCCAGCACCAGATCCCGGGTGAGGGTGAACTCGGCGGTGATCGACGCCAGGATCGCCGCGAAGGCCTCGCGGTTGGCCTCGCGGCCGAGGGAGCGCACGTAGTGCCCCGCCAGATCCAGGTCCACCTTGGAGAGCGTCATCTCCACCTTGGAGATCAGCATGCGGAAGAACGGCCAGCGCTGATAGAGCAGCTGCAGCAGTTCCATCTGATCGGCATCCTGCTCCAACTCGGCCTGCAGGGCTGCGCCCACGCCATACCAGCTGGGCAGCAGGAAGCGGCTCTGGGTCCAGCCGAACACCCAGGGGATGGCCCGCAGGCTGGAGAGATCCCGGGTGCTGCTCTTGCGACGGGCCGGCCGGCTGGAGATCTGCAGCTTGCTGATCTCCTCGATCGGCGTGACCTGCTCGAAAAAGGCCACCAAGTCGGGGTTGTCGTGGACGAGGGCGCGGTAGTGGTCGCGGGAGCGGGCGGCCAGCCGCTCCATCAGCTGATTCCAGCTGGGGGTGTTATCGAGCGGCAGGGTGACCATGCTGTTTTGCAGCACGGCCGTAGACACCGTTTCGAGGTTGTAGAGGGCCAGCTCCGGCAGGGAGTATTTGGAGGCCAGCACTTCTCCCTGTTCGGTGATTTTGATGCGACCTTTGAGGGTGCCACTGGGCTGGGCCAGGATCGCCTGA
Source organism: Synechococcus sp. UW140 (assembly GCA_945872185.1). Lineage (GTDB taxonomy): Bacteria > Cyanobacteriota > Cyanobacteriia > PCC-6307 > Cyanobiaceae > Cyanobium. The sequence continues at coordinate 45,439 of CAMBZX010000003.1, forward strand.
TAGGCCGGGCCACCACCGCGGCCCACCGAGCCGCCGCGGCCGTGGAACAGGCGCAGGGCCACGGCATGCTCATCGGCGAGGCGCTGCAGGGCGATCTGGGCCCGGTGGATTTCCCAGTTGCTGGAGAGGAAGCCGGAATCCTTGTTGCTGTCGGAGTAGCCGAGCATCACCTCCTGCAGGGGCTGGCCGCTGTCGGTATTGCTGGTGAGCAGCTCCCGGTAGAAGGATTCGGCGAACATCCGACCCATCACCGCTGGGGCGCGCTGGAGGTCTTCGACGGTTTCGAACAGGGGAATCACCAGCAACTCCGAGCGCTGGGCCAGGGGATCGATCAGGCCCACTTCTTTGGCCAGCAGCAGCACCTCCAGCAGATCCGACACCGTGTGACTCATCGAGATCACATAAGTGCGGCAGATCCGGGGTCCGAACTCCTGCTGCAGGCGATGCAGCATGCGGAATACCGCGAAGGTTTCCGCCGTGGCCGCGCTCCAGCGGGCGGCGGGCGGCAGCAGCGGCCGGCGGGTCTGCAGTTCGGCCAGCAGCCAGCTCACCCGTTGGTCCTCGTCCATCGCGCCGTAGGCGATCGGCAGCAGCAGATAGCGGCTGAGTTCGTCGATGGCGTCGCTGTGGCGGGTGCTCTCCTGGCGGATATCGAGGCTGGCGAGCCAGAAGCCGAAGATGTGCACCTGGGTGAGCAGATCACGCAGGGTTTCGCATTTGAGCCCTGTGGCATCCAGGCTCTCCTTGAGCAGCTCCAAATCATTGCGGAACTCGTCCACCGAGCCGTAGTGCAGATCCTGCAGACCCACACCACCGGAAGGCAGACCGAAGGAGGTGTCGAGGGCCGCGGTGGAGGGACCATCGCCAGGGGATTCCCAGCCGGCTTCCGCCAGTTGGTCGTTGCGCCGCTGGCTCAGATGCAGCCGCTCGAGGATATAACTGAGCTTGAGCCGATAGGGCTCCTTGCGATAGCTGGTGGCCCGTTCTTCGTAGATTTCCGGGAAGCGCAGCCGATCCATCTCCAGCGATTCGAGTAGGGCCTTGCTGGGGGGGCTCCACTGCATCGAGATGCTGAGTTGATCGCGCAGATCCTCCACGGCATGGATGTAGCGCTTGAGCATCAGCTTGCGCTGATAGCAGGCGGTGCGCCACGTGATCTCCGGGGTCACCGAGGGATTGCCATCCCGGTCGGAGCCGACCCAGGACCCAAAGGTGCAGAACGAGTCCCGCGGGGGCACCACATCCGGATAGCTGCTGGCCAGGGCGGCGCGCATGCGCTGCCGCAGCTGGGGCATGGCGTTGAAGAGCACCTGCTGGAAGTAATGCAGGGCGTAGTCGACTTCGTTGATCACCGAGGGTTTGAACTGGTGCAGTTCGTCGGTGCGCCACCACAGCCGGATCTCCTCTTCCAATTGCTGGCGTAGATGTTGGCGCTCATCCGGGTTGATTGCCGGACTGAGCTGCAGCTTCTGGATCAGGGCCGCCACCCGCCGTTGCTTGTGGCGCACCGTGTGACGCACGATCTCGGTGGGGTGGGCGGTGAACACCAGGCGGATGTCGAGTTCCCGCAGCAGGTTTTCCAGTTGGGCTGGGGGCACGCCCAGGGCCCGCAGGCGCTCGAACAGCTGGCGGAAGGTGGCCGGTTCGCTCTGGCTGGCCAGGGGCGGCAGGAAGGGATCGTTGCTGCCGCTGACGGTCGCTGTCTTGAGGCTTTCGAGGTAGCTGTCTTCCTCGATGTGCTGCTCAAGAATGTTGACCAGCTGGAAGTAGAGGGAGAAGGCCCGGGCGGCGGCGATGCCGTCGGCCAGGTCCATCTCCTTGATCAGCTGCACGATCCCTTCGGTGTCGACACAGCTTTCGTCGGCGAGTTCCGTCGGGGTGACCGGACCACTCAATTGCTTGAGCTTCAGCAGCCGTTCGACCCGCTCCGGTGGACACTCGCTGCGCAGCACCGATTGCCAGAGATCTTCCACCAGCTCCAACCGTTCGGCCAGCAGGCGAATCACCCGGGGTGTGGGCTCCATGCCCGCCGCCGTCGCGGCGAGCGGAGCTGAATTGCTGGTGGGCGTCACGGCCATGGGAGCTGCTGAGGGCTGCCGCATGGGGGCAGACGGGATGGGAAGGGATTCATCATCATCCCAAAGCAGACGAAGCGTCTGTCGCAAGCCATGCTTCCAGCCGATTCTCCTGCGCCTGCATGGCCGCAGCCTCGCTGCTGAGGATTGCGGCGATGCTCTCTCCCTGCCGTTGTCGCTGCCGCCAGCGCATGGCTTGGTTGCCAGTGGCGAGCAGGGCCGCCAGTGGGGCCAGCACTTCGCTCAGGCCCAGTTCCGCAGCCAGGGGCTCCATCGCGTCCAGCTCCCTGGCGATCCAGGCCCGGGCCTCGATCGTTTCGCCGCTGCGCCAGTCGCAGAGGGTGCTGGTGAGGCTGCTGCGGGCCGCGGCCCGGTCGTTGGCATCGGCCAGATCCGCCAGGGCGGCGAGGCTGAAGCGGCTGGCCAGCAGTGGATCGTGGCGCTCCGGTTCCGCCTGCAGTTGATGCAGGCGCAGTTCGGCAAAGGCGGTCACGGCCAGCAGCAGGCGGGGATCATCGATCAGGTCGCAGATGCGGATCTCGAGGCGGTTGAGATCGTGGGGCCTGTCATCGCCGTTGGGCCGCACCGAGGTCCAGAGATGGCGCACGTTGAACATGGCGGCGGCGGCCAGCTGCTCGTGCATCCAGTCGATGTAGTGCTGGTGCCCGCTGAACAGGGGCACCAGCGGCGGCGTGAGCGGAAACTGCAGCCAGCGCTGCGAGTCGGCGCCGGTGATGGCGTTGTCGAGGAAGGGCGAACTGGCGCTCATCGCCAGCAGCAGGGCCGCCTCGCAGCGCATCAGTCGCAGACCGGCGAACAGGTGCTCCATGTCGCTGATGCCCAGGTTGATATGGACGCTGGCGGTCACCACCCGGGTGCCATAGGTCTGTTCGATCGTGTCGTGGTAGGCGTTGCCGGGATCGGAGCGCTCGAAGCGATGGCTGTCGCCCAGGCTCAGGGTGCTGCCGGGCAAGAGGGTGAGACCCCGTGGCGCCAGCCAGGCCCGCAGCCGGCGGCGCGGCTCCAGCAGCAGCTCCAGCTGGCGCCGGTAGCTGGCATCCGGGGCGGTGATGTGTTCGAGGTTGCGGTTGTCCGGTTCGGTGACGAAGCCTTCCAGGGCCGCGGTGGCTTCGGCGGCGCAACCGACCACCGTGCCATCGGGGCGGCCGGTGTACATCTCCACCTCAAAGCCTTTGAGCAGCAGACGGTCGCTCATCGCGTCGACTCCGTGGCGGCGGCTGCCGGCAGCAGGCAGGCAATGGCCTTGAGCATGCCGCGGGCCTTGTTTAGGGTTTCCTCGTACTCCGCCTCCGGCCTGGAGTCGGCGACGATGCCGGCGCCGGCCTGCACCTGCACCCGCCAGCGCCGGGCTGCACCCTCGGCCGCTGCCACTCCTGCGTCTCCCGCTGCGTCTGGGGCTTGCGGCAGCACCACCATGGTGCGGATCGTGATCGCCGTATTGAGAGCACCGTTGAGATCGACGGCGCCGTACACCCCGGAATAGGGACCCCGGCTGTCTGGTTCGAGTGCGTGAATCAGCTGCATCGCCCGGATCTTGGGGGCGCCACTGACGGTGCCGGCCGGAAAGCAGGCCATCAGCAGATCCCAGATGTCGTGGTGGGCTGCAAGCACCCCCTGCACCTGGCTGACGATGTGCATCACGTGCGAGTAGCGCTCGATCACCATCAGCTCGCCCACGGCGACAGTGCCCGGCCGGCAGACGCGGCCCAGATCGTTGCGGCCCAGGTCGACGAGCATCACGTGCTCCGCCCGTTCCTTGGGATCCGCGAGCAGTTCCCTTTCCAGGGCCTGATCCTCCAGTTCGTTGGCGCCGCGGGGGCGGGTGCCGGCGATCGGCCGCACCGAGGCCAGGATGGTGCCGTCTTCCTGCGGTTCGGCCTTCACCATCACCTCGGGGCTGGAGCCGATCAGGTGCCAGTCGCCGAAGTCGAAGAAGGCCATGTAGGGCGATGGATTGACCATCCGCAGGCTGCGGTACAGATCGAAAGGATCGCCGCTGATGCTGGTTTCCAGCCGCTGGCTGAGCACCAACTGGAAGACATCGCCGGCCTCGATGTGCTGTTCGCCCTGCAGCACCGCCGCCTCGAAGGCGGCTCGGCTCATTGTGCTGGTGGTGACCAGCTGGCTCGCCACATCAGCGGCGCTGGCGTCATGCCAAGCCAGGGGCTTGATCGTCGCCGGCAGGGGGGCCTGCATGCGGGCCTCCAGGCGGTCGATGCGGGCGCTTGCCTGGTTCCAGGCCTGTTCGGCGTCGCGGTGATCAGTGCCATTCCCCGACAGATCCATGTAGGCCAGGGCTGTGATCTGACGTCGCACCTGGTCAAACACCAGCAGATTGTCGGCCAGCAGCCAGCAGCCGTCCGGCGGGGCGCCTGCCGGGGTGGGATGCACCGGCACGCTGGGTTCGATCCAGCGGATCAGTTCGTAGCCCCAGAAGCCGAACAGCTGGCCCACGGGCGGTAGCCCCGGCACCGGCGCGGGACGCAGATGGCTCAGGCACTGGCGCAGCAGCTGGAAGGGGTTGCCCTGCAGGTGGTCCTGGCGGCCGTCGCGCCAGAGCCGCTGGCCGTGCTCCCCACGGCAGGTGAGGGTCCAGAGCGGATCGCTGACGACAAAACTCCAGCGGCCCAGCTGTTCGCCCCCCTCGACCGACTCCAGCAGCACGCCATGGCCACGGCCGGCGCCCACCTTGAGCCAGGTGGTGAGCGGCGTTTCCAGGTCGGCGGGCCAGCGCTTCCAGAGCGGGATCAGGTTGTGGCCGCCGAAGGCTGTGTCATCGCCGGCCAACCTGCGGGCGGCCTCAGCCAGGAAGGCATCGCGATGGGGGGGCTGGACGGGACCGGGCATCGGGCGGTGGGCAGAAAAAAGGCGGGGCCTCGGCCCCGCCATTAAAGATGCTCGCCGGAACGGCTCAGAAACTGAGGGCTCAGGCGTCGTAGGTGGCCTTGCCGCTGAACTTCAGGCCGGCGGGGTTGGGGTTGGCGCCGATGCGCCGGGGGTTGTGACCGACCATGGGGCGGCCTTCGTTCACCCGCTCAGGGAAGACGCCATCCTTGGGATGGAGGAACTCGGTGTCGCCGCCGGGGAAGATCCGGTAGATCTTGTAATCCTCGATGCGGGGCTTGAACTTGGTGCGCAGCTGGGTGCCGAGGGCCAGGCACTGCTCTTTCCGCGCGAAATACATGAGGTTTTCGCCCTCATTCATTTCGGCGGCGCCACCGGTGGGCAGTTCAAAGGCCTGGGCCTTGGAGCTGGTCCAGGTGATGGCGTACTTCTCTTCGGTTTCGGCTGCGTTCAGCAGACCACCGGTGCTGCCGATGTACTTCGGAAGTTGACCCTTGAGGGCAGTCGCTGACATGGCTCGCTGACCGTTTCAGGCGGAAACTAGCACCGTGTTTTCGACCCTTTGCGGGTGGGCGCGGCAGTCTTCACACTCCGTCGACAAATGGCATTGCCTGGCCGCGGCCCCGGCTGGCCCGGGCCTTCAGGGGCCGGCTTCGGCCAGGGGGAAGAACACGGTGAGATGGCTGCCACCCCGTTCGGTGAGGCGGCCGCCGAGGCGGTGGAAGAGTTGGCGCGTGGCCTGCCGGCTCAGCTGCAGGCTGCCGGTGCAGGGATTCCAGCTGAGCACCGGGCCGACCCGCTCGGCGTTGGTGCCGGCTGCGGCGGTGCTGGCCGGGGGCGGGGCCTGCGATGGCTCGCCACGGCTGCTGTCGCCCTTGGGATTCTGGCTGCCGAGCTGCAACTTCAGGCGCGATCCAGCCGGCTGCAGGCTCAGCTGCACCAGGCTGCCACTGGGTAGACCGCGGCTGAAGCGATCCATCAGGCCGCCGAGCATGGTTTCCAGTCGGCTGGGATCGCTCAGCACCGGCGGCAGATCCGGTGTGATCGCCAGCTGCAGCTGCAGTCCGCGGCGGGCCAGCTGGCGCTGCCAGAGCTCCTGCATCTGCTCCAGCAGCTGGCTGAGATCGGTGCGGGCCAGTTCCTGGGCCGTCAGGGCCTGACCGCTGCCGGGTTGGCGCTGCAGTTCGGCGGCGAGGAAGATCAGGCCGAAGCGATCGATCTGTTCGCTGCACTCGCCGTCGATCTGCTCCAGGCGCTGGCGCACCAGGGGGGTGAGCTCGCTGCGGCGCAGCAGCGAGCGAATCAGGGTGCGGATCGTGGCCAGGGGCGTGCGCACCTCGTGGGTGAGGGCTTCGAGCAGGGCCAGTTCAGCGCTGTTGCCGTTGCCGGGGCGCTCGCTCGCCGCCCCGGGGCTGGCGGGCCGGGAGTGGGGCCGGCTGGCGATCGGCTGCAGGGTCACACTCGGGGCCATGGTGGCCAGCCGTTCCGCCAGCAGGGGCCAGAAGCGCAGGGCCAGGTCGGGGTCGTTCTCCAGGCAGCCCAGCGCCTGCAGCCCCGTCCGCAGCCTGGCGGCGCCGGCGGGGTCGTCATGGTCGAGCCGGCGATCGAGCAGCTGCAGGGCGCTGGCGAGCACGGCGGCATCGAAGCGCACCAGCAGGCGCCGGGCCTCGGGGGGCCCCTCCAGGGCCAGAGCCACCTGCAGGCGGGGGGTGATCAACACCAGCAGCGGGTCCGTGCCGTCGGCATCGCGCAGGGGCAGGCGTTGGAAGCTGGCGCCGGGAGCGGCCGTCGCGCCGCGGCTGCTGGGCAGCAGGGCTGCGGAGGCCGGCAGCAACTTGTCCATGCCCGGGGGGGCCCAGACCCAGCCCTGCAGGCGCAGCAGCAGCCGCGGCTCGTAGAGCGCCGGCAATGGCGCCGCCAGCCAGAGGCCTTTGGGGGAGGGCCCGGGCAGCAGCAGGTCCTCCTGCAGGGTGGCCAGGGCGGCCCACCACTGGCGCCGCACGCTGTCTTCATCGCCCCGACCCGGTGGCACCCCTTCGGCCAGGAGCTGGCGCAGCTGCTGCAGGTTCACCACCAGCGCTGGCCGGCCTGGCTGCGGCGCGCCACCGAGGCGCAGAGCCCGAGGGCGAAAAAGTTCACGATCATGGCGGAGCGGCCGTAGCTCACCCAGGGCAGGGGGATGCCGGTGACGGGGCCGAGGCCGATGGTCATCGAGATGTTGATCACCACCTGGAACACCAGCATGGCGGCCGTGCCCACCACCACCAGCGATTCGGCATCGGTGCGGGCGCGGGAGGCGATCTGCAGCAGGCGCCAGGCCAGCAGCACAAAGGCCGCCACGATCAGCAGCGAGCCGACGAAGCCCATCTCCTCGCCCACGGCACTGAAGATGAAGTCGGTGTGCTGCTCCGGGATGAACTGCAGCTTGGTGAGCAGGCCGTGCATCAGGCCGGTGCCCCACAGGCCGCCGGAACCGATGCCCACCTTGCTCTGCAGCAGGTGATAACCGCCGCCGAGGGGATCCTTGGAGGGATCGAGAAACAGCACCAGGCGATCGCGTTGATAGTCCTTGAGGCCATGCAGCCACAGGTAGGGCGTGATCAGGGCAAACAGCGCCTGAATCGCCAGTACGGCAGCCAGGCCGAGGCGCGGCCAGGGCAGGGAGCGCCAGGCGAGCAGTCCCATCAGCGGCACCCAGCCCAGCAGGACCCAGGGCCAGGCGCCCGCCAGGATCGCCGTGACCAGGGGCGAGAGCAGCAGCACCAGCCAGCTCAGGGGCAGGCCGGCCCAGAACAGCATCACCAGCAGCACGGCGCCGAACACCAGGGAGGTGCCCAGGTCGGGCTGCACAAACACCAGGGCCCAGGGGAGCGCGATCAGGCCGATCGGCCGCACCAGATCCACCGGCCGCTCCACCGGATAGCGGGAGAGCACCCCGGCCAGCAGCAGGATCGCCGCCAACTTGGCGAACTCCGAAGGCTGCACATGGACGCCGCCGATGCTGATCCAGCGCTGGGCCCCCAGGGCTGAGGTGCCCACGAGGCGCACGGCCACCAGGCTGGCGATCGTGGCGCCATAGATCGGCCAGCGGAACGCGGCCAGGCGCTCCAGGGGCAGCCGGGCCACCTGCAGGGCCAAAACCAACCCCACGGCGGCGGTGATCCAGTGTTGATACCAGTCGGCATAGTCGGCCTGCCGCTGGGTGCTGGCGATCAGGATGCCGGCTACGAAGGTGAGAGCGAGGGGCACGCCCCAGAGAATCCAGTCGATGCTGGCGAGGTGGCTGCGCCGACCTCGAACCACCGATCCGGCGTAGCCGCTTCGCCGGGCTCGGGGGCTCAGGACCGCCATCGCTTCAGGCCAGGGCCGCCGTCGGGGCGCCACTGGCGGCGAGGCGAGCGGCCAGGGCCAGGAAGGCCTGACCCGTGGCGGAGTCGGGTGCGCTCAGCACCACCGGACGGCCGCTGTCGCCGCCTTCGCGCACCGGCATTTCCAGGGGCAGCTGGGCCAGCAGCGGCACCTCGGCCTCCTGGGCCAGGCGGGCGCCGCCGCCGCGGCCGAAGATTTCGTAGCGCTTGTCAGGAGCGTCGGGGGGGATGAAGGCGCTCATGTTTTCCACCACGCCCAGCACCGCTACGCCCATCTGCAGGAACATCGCCAGGCCGCGGCGGGCATCCTGCAGCGACACCTGTTGGGGCGTGGTGACGACGATCACCCCCTCCATCGGCACCGCCTGGGCCAGGCTCAGCTGGGCATCGCCGGTGCCGGGCGGTAGATCCACCACCAGCACATCGCGCTCGCCCCAGGCCACCTGGTAGAGGAACTGACGGATGATGCCGTTGAGCATCGGGCCCCGCCAGATCACCGGCTGGTTCTCCTGGATCAGCAGCCCCATCGACACCATGGCGATGCCACAGGTTTCGATCGGGGTGAGGATCTGTTCGTTGCCGCTGCCCTGCACCTCGGGGGTGCGATCGGCGACTCCCAGCATGGTGGGGGCGTTGGGGCCGTAGATGTCGGCATCGAGCAGGCCGACGCGCAGGCCGCTGCGGGCCAGGGCGCAGGCCAGGTTGACCGCCACCGTGCTCTTGCCGACGCCGCCCTTGCCACTGCTGACGGCGATCACCCGGCGTACGCCGGGAATGCCCTGGCGCTCGGGCAGCTGGCCCTGACCACCGCTGCCATGGCCGGCGGCACCGATCGGGCCACTGGAGGCCGGGGCGGCGGACTGGGCCAGCTCGATCTGCACGTCGTCGATGCCTGCGGCGCTGAGCAGGGCGCTGCGGATTTCGCCGGCGATGCGGCCCTGCTGGCTGGTGGCGAAGCCGGGCAGGGCCAGTTCGAGCACGGCTCGCGATCCCTGGCAGCGCAGCCGCCGGATCCAGCCCAGCTCCAGCAGGCTGCGGTCGCTGCCGGAGTCGCGGATGGGGGCCAGCAGGGCCTCCAAGGCCGCGGCATCCGGATCCCCAGGCCGTTCCCCGGCTGCCGGTTCCTGGCCGCGTCCATCTGCTGGGGTCTGTTCAGTGCCAGCTTGATTGGCGCCAGCCTGGTCGGCGGCGGAGCTGTCGGGGGTAGGCATCCAGCGCGGCGGAGCTGCGGTGAGGCCGAATCCTAGGGAGGGTCTGAGCCGCCAGGGCTGTCGCCGCCCTGACTGCCCGACACATCTCACCCGAGACGCTCATGCGACAGCGAGCGGCAGCTGATCGAGGCGCTGAGTTTGTGATCGTGGCGGCAGCTCAATCCGGGTGAACCAGGGCTGCTTCCGGCGGCGCCTGACGCCGCGGCTGGGAATGC
>CAMBZX010000004.1 GCA_945872185.1 Synechococcus sp. UW140
CTGTGTTCGGTTTGGTGGTAGTGCTCCGAACAGGGTCACAGACCGGCCCACCCATTGCCACAACAGAGAACTGAGGGAGGCGAGCCGTCAGCCCCGGCTACGCCGGGGCTGCTCCTCCTGAGTTACACCACTCCACGGGACGCGGCCCCAGGCCTCGATGTCATCGGTACGGGGGATGAAGCGAGGTGCGGGTGCGCGCAGCTTGCCGGCACTTTTCTTGAGCTGGTCGAGCCTGGCCCGCAGTTCAGGCGTGGCAATCGCGATGCCGCGTTGAGCCAGATAATTCACCATCTGGAGCACGCCATAGAACCCCTTGCTGTTGTAAGACCGGCGGATCAGCTGACTGCTGCGGTCCTCCCGCCAGAGCTGCAGCGACGCTGGCGTGTACAAGCAGAACTCCTCCAGCGCTCTGGTGGTGGCGATCTGGTCGGCAGCAAAGGTGCGGCCGAAATAGCCGTTCGGCTTGAAGCAGGTGAAGGGATTGCGATCTCGGGCCTTGGGCCCCCCAGGCGCGATCCAGCCCTGGACCGCGGCGCAGATCTCCCCCCAGCGCTGGTGCTGCTGGATAGGGGCTCGGCCATCGGCCGCCTCCAGAACCTCCCAACTCAGGGGCGCCCCACCCTGGACGGCCCGCTCATGGGCCCGGAGGAGCAGCTCGGCCAGATCCCAGCAGGCCTGATCGTCATCCAGCCGGAAGCCGCGGGCGGCCTGTTGGCGCCTGGGCGGCAGGGTGTCGTACACCTGGATGAAGGGGCTTCTGGAGGCCTGCTTGATCCGGTAGCGGCAGCCCGCAGCCTGGAGGCGCAGCTGGGCCTGACTGAACGTGTCCTTGGCACGCATGGCAGGGGGGCAGTCTCAACGCCAAAGTCTCGCCAAAGCGTGAGGAACTTTGTTCCTCAAAACCGCTACGCAGGGAGTCATCTGGCTACGGACTGGTACAGCTGCCGCACTGACCAGGCTGTCCGAAAAGCCTTGCCTCAACTGGCTTTTGAGCCAGAATTCAGGCTGTGTATGAAATGGGTCGCCTGAGATTCGAACTCAGGACCAATCGGTTAAAAGCCGAGTGCTCTACCGCTGAGCTAGCGACCCTTTGGAAGCTGCCCCGAAAGGGGAGCTGGTCCGTGCTGGCATCCCGAAGGGATGGCCGACAACGTCCACCCAGAGAACGTATCACCCGGCCAGGCCCCTCCCGCAAGTGCATCAGCGTGCGCAGCCATGGCGCCAGTCGGTTCTGCAGGGGAGCGAGCCGATCGCGTTGCGAAACCGTTCAGAACCGAGCCCACCGAGAATGGTTGCAGCAGCCCCTACGACAGTGCTTGACGCCCCTTGGCCCGAGCCCCAGGTCCATGCCGACGCCTGGGTGGCTCCTGCGGCCGTCTTGATCGGTGATGTGCGGATGGCGGCAGGGTCGAGCCTCTGGCCGACAGCGGTGGCGCGTGGCGATGTCTGTCCGATCCTGATCGGTGAGAGCAGCAACGTGCAGGACGGGGCGATCCTGCACGGTGATCCGGGCCAGCCAGTGTGCATCGGCGCTTTCGTGACGATTGGGCACCGGGCCGTGATCCATGGGGCCACGATCGAAGACGGCTGCCTGATCGGCATCGGCGCCATCGTGCTCAATGGTGTCACCGTGGGCGCTGGCTCCCTGGTGGCCGCTGGATCGGTGGTGACCCGGGATGTGCCCGCCGCCAGCCTGGTGATGGGAGCGCCGGCCCAGCTGAAACGGCCACTCAGCCACGAGGCCGTGGAGGAGCAGCGGGAGCATGCCCGGCGTTACAGACGTCTGGCCATGGCCCATGCCGGCAGAAGCGGCCAGCCCTGATTCCCCTAAGATTCCTGAACCCCTGCTCACTTGTCGTCATGGACCTTCGGCTGCTCCTGGTCGCTGCCCCGATCCTCCTGGCTGTGGGCTGGGCTGGCTTCAACATCGGTCGTGCCGCCGTCGGCCAGTTGCAGCTGATGCTCAAGCGCGCCCGGGCCTGATTCGCCCAGCATTTGTGTTGCGCCATAGCCCCTCCCCCAGAGCTGACCGACGTTGACCCCTGAGCTCCTGGTCATCGGTGCTGGTCTGGCGGGCACGGAAGCCGCCTGGCAGATCGCCTCTGCCGGTTTGGCGGTGCGTTTGGTGGAGATGCGTCCAGTGCGGCGCTCCCCTGCCCACCACAGCGCCGACTTCGCCGAACTGGTGTGTAGCAACAGCTTTGGTGCACTCTCGGCGGACCGTGCCGCCGGCCTGCTGCAGGAAGAACTGCGGCGTTTGGGTTCCCTGGTGATCCGCACCGCCGATATCCATGCGGTGCCTGCCGGTGGGGCGTTGGCGGTCGATCGGGGTCAGTACAGCGCTGCCCTGACCGCCAGGCTCGAAGGCCATCCCCTGGTGACCATTGAGCGACGCGAGCAGCTGCAGTTGCCGGAAGCGAATCAGATCGCCGTGCTCGCCACCGGCCCCCTCACCAGCGACAGCCTGGCCGCCGACCTGCGCGAGTTCACCGGGCGAGGGGATTGCCACTTCTTCGATGCTGCCAGCCCGATCGTGGCCGGCGAAAGCATCGACCTGGCGCGCGCCTTCCGGGCCAGCCGCTACGACAAGGGCGATGCCGACTACATCAACTGCCCGCTGGATCGGGATCAGTTCCTGGCCTTCCGTGAGGCCCTGCTGCAGGCCGAGCAGGCGCAACTGAAGGATTTCGAACAGGAGAGTGCCAACTTCTTCGAGGGCTGCCTGCCGATTGAGGAACTCGCCCGCCGCGGCGAGGACACGATGCGCTACGGCCCGCTCAAACCGATCGGTCTCTGGGATCCCCGCTGGGGTGATGTCAACGACCGCGATGTGCGCCGCGCCAATCGCGCCTATGCCGTGGTGCAACTGCGCCAGGAGGACAAAGATGGCCGCCTCTGGAATCTGGTGGGTTTCCAGACCAATCTCAAATGGGGTGAACAGGCGCGGGTGCTGCGGATGATTCCGGGGCTGGAGAACGCCGAGTTTGTGCGCTTCGGCGTGATGCATCGCAACACCTTTCTGGAATCTCCCCAGCTGCTCGATCCCACCCTGCAGTTCCGCCGCCGCCCCACCCTGCTGGCCGCAGGCCAGATCACCGGCACAGAGGGCTACGCGGCGGCCGTGGCTGGCGGCTGGCTGGCGGGCACCAATGCGGTTCGCCTGGCCCGGGGCCTGGCACCGATCAGCCTGCCGCCCACCACGATGATCGGCGCCCTCACCCACTTCATCGCCACCGCTCCCTGCGGCGAGAGCCGCTCCGGCAAAGGTCGCTTCCAGCCGATGCCGCCCAACTTCGGCCTGCTGCCTGAGCTGGAGGAGCGCATCCGCGACAAGCGCCGCCGCTACGGCGCCTACCGCGACCGTTCCCTGCAGGATCTGGCGCCCTTCACCGGCGTTGAGACCGGCGATCCTGCGCTGCAGATGGCCTGAGCGGCCCAGCCGTTGCCAGGGCCATGCAGCCCGAGCCTTTGCGGGCTCGAGGAACGGGCGTGAGCCCATCGGCAGAAGCGCTGCCAGCCGATGGCTTCCTAAGCTCAAATCGAGCCGTCTTCCCTGTTTTGAACGCAGCCAGCCCGGAGCATCGCTGGGATGTGATCGTGATCGGCGCCGGCATCGGCGGCCTGGTCACCGCCTCGCAGCTGGCCGCCAAGGGGGCGAAGGTGCTGGTGCTGGAGCGCTATCTGATTCCGGGTGGATCGGGGGGGAGCTTCAAGCGCGAGGGCTACACCTTTGATGTGGGGGCCTCGATGATCTTCGGCTTCGGTGAAAAGGGCCATACCAACCTGCTCACCCGTGCCCTGGCCGATGTGGGCGAACATTGCGCCACCATCGCCGATCCGGTGCAGCTCGAATATCATCTGCCCGATGGCCTGCGGATCGCCGTCGACCGCGACTACGAGCAATTTCTCAGCGACCTGATCGCCCGCTTCCCCCACGAGGCCCGTGGCATTCGCCACTTTTATGACACCTGCTGGCAGGTGTTCCGTTGCCTCGATGCGATGCCGTTGCTGTCGCTGGAGGATCCCGCCTATCTGGCCAAGGTGTTCTTCAAGGCGCCCTTGGCCTGTCTCGGCCTGGCTCGCTGGCTGCCGGTGAACGTGGGGGCGGTGGCCCGCCGCCATATCAGCGATCCGAATCTGCTGAAGTTCATCGACATGGAATGCTTCTGCTGGTCGGTGATGCCGGCGGATCAGACGCCGATGATCAATGCCGGCATGGTGTTCTCCGATCGCCATGCCGGCGGCATCAACTACCCCAAGGGAGGCGTTGGTGTGATCGCCGAGCAGCTGGTGCGTGGCCTGGAGCGCCATGGCGGCGCGATTCGCTATCGGGCCCGGGTCACCAAGGTGCTGCTGGCAGGCGACAAGGCGGTAGGGGTGCAACTGGCCGGCGGCGCCATGATTCACGCGGAGCGCATCATTTCCAATGCCACCCGCTGGGACACCTTCGGCAAACTGATCGATGAGGCCCACACGCCCGCGGCCGAGCGCACCTGGCGCCGGCGCTACAAACCGTCGCCGTCGTTCCTGTCGCTGCACCTGGGGGTGAAGGCTGAGGCCATCCCCAGCGGCACCCATGTGCACCACCTGCTGCTGGAGGAGTGGAGCGCGATGGAAGCGGAGCAGGGCACCGCCTTCGTCTCGATTCCCACCCTGCTCGATCCCTCGCTGGCGCCGGCGGGGCAGCACATCGTCCACACCTTCACGCCCTCATCGATGGAGCACTGGCAGGGGCTGTCGCCCAGCGCCTATGCGGCCAAGAAACAGAGCGACGCCCAGCGGCTGATTAAGCGGCTGGAGGCCTTCCTGCCCGGGCTCGGCGACGCCATCAGCCATCGGGAAGTGGGCACACCGCGCAGCCATCGCCGCTTCCTCGGCCGCTCCGGCGGCAGCTACGGCCCGATTCCGGCCCTGCGCCTACCCGGCCTGCTGCCGATGCCCTTCAACCGCACCGGTATCGAAGGGTTGTACTGCGTTGGCGATTCCTGCTTCCCCGGCCAGGGCCTCAACGCTGTTGCTTTCAGTGGCTTCGCCTGCGCCCATCGCATCGGTGCCGATCTCGGCCTCAACCCCTGGGCGCTGCCGGATTGATATCGCAGGAGCGTGGGCGTCCTGCCGTGAGGCATCCTCAAAGATGGGCAAACGAGGTATGGGTCATCGGCTCCGGCATCGGCAGCTTGAGCGATTCAAACCAGGCCACATCGCGGCGGATGTCGTCGAGCAACTGATCGGCCATGTGGCGGCTGAAGCCGGCCCGCACGACGATGCGCAGCACGGAACGGTGCTGCTGATCCGGCGGCAGGGTGTAGGCCGGCACCAGCCAGCCCCGCTCCCGCAGCTTGTCGGAGAGATGGAAGACACTCCAGCAGCGCACGCGCGGATCGAGTTCGAGGCAGAAAACAGGCAGCTGGCCGAGGGGATGGCTCACCAGTCGCAGTGGTGGCAGTTCGGCGAGCTGATCGGCCAGATAGCAGGCAATCGCCTCCAGCTCTGCCATGCGCTCGCGATAGCCCTGGCGGCCGAGATGGACGAAGTTGAAGTACTGGGCCACCACCTGGGCCCCCGGCCGCGAGAAGTTCATGCCGATCGTCGGCGTGACGCCACCGAGGTAGTTGACGTCAAAGCGCAGTTCCCTCGGCAGCAGGGCATCCCGGCGCCAGAGCAGCCAGCCCACTCCGGGCAGCACGCCGCCGTATTTGTGGCCGCTGGCATTGATCGACACCACCCGCGGCAGGCGAAAATCCCAGGCCCAGTCCGGCGCGTTGAACGGCGCCACGAAGCCCCCCGAAGCCGCATCGATGTGCAGGGGAATCGCCAGACCCGTGCGCTGCTCCAGGCGATCGAGGGCAGCGGCGATGTCCGCAATCGGTTCATAGCTGCCATCGACGACGCTGCCCACCACCCCCACCACCCCGATCGTGCCGGCATCGCAATGGGCCGCTGCCGCTTCTGCCTCCAGATGCAGCCGATCCGGCCCCAGGGGCACAAAGCGCGGTTCCACCTCGAAGTAGGTGCAGAACTTGTCCCAGCAGACCTGGCGATTGGCCCCCATCACCAGATTGGGCCGCAGCGCCCCGCTGGCCTCAACGCCCTCAGCGCCCTGCTGACGATGGCGCCAGTGCCACTTGAGCACCAGGCCGGCCAGCATGCAGGCCTCGCTGGAGCCGGTGGTGGAGGTACCCACCGCATCGTGCGGATCGGGGGCCTGCCAGAGATCCGCCAGGATCAACAGGCAGCGTCGCTCCAGATCAGTCGTCTGGGGGTATTCGTCCTTGTCGATGATGTTCTTATCGGCACATTCGGCCAGCAAGCGCAATGCCTCCGGCTCCATCCAGGTGCCGACAAAGGTGGCCAGGTTGAGGCGGGCATTGCCATCGAGCATCAAGTGCCCGTGGATCAACTCATAGGCGAGGTCGGCGCGCAGGCCCTGAGCGGCCAGCTGCTGCTCGGGGATGTCTGCCGGCAGTTGGGCCGCCATGGAGCGAGCCCGTAACTGGCCGCGCAGGCCCACCGGCACGGTCTCTGCCGCGAGGGGGCGGCGGTTGGCCTGGTTGAACTCCATGTCCCGAAGTCTGGCGGCCCGACCCGGCTGCGGCCTGGCGCCGCCCAGGATGGAGTGAGCCCGCCCGCGCTTCCGGCCATGGATCCTGCCCACGCCCGTGTGCTGAGCTACGTGCAGCAGCGGCCGCCTTCCAGCGGCGCGGGCCTGCGGCTGGCGCTCTGGCAGGGCAGCGGCAGCGCCGCCAGCGCCGCCGCTGTCGCCGAAAATCTGCAGCGGCTGGAGCAGGTCTGCGCCCTTGCCGCCGGGCATGGGGTGCAGCTGCTGGCTTTCCCCGAGCTCTATCTGAGCGGCTACAGCCTCACCCCGGCGCGGGCCGCCGCCCTGGCCGAGCCCCAGGACGGCCCCAGCTTGCAACGGGTGGCAGCGGCCGCCCGCCGCCATGGCCTGGCGATCGCCTGCCCCTATCCCGAGCGGGCGCTGGTGGCCGGCGTGGAGCGCTATTACGACGCCATCGCCCTGGTTGGCGCCGATGGCTCGCTGCTGCGCAACTACCGCAAGACCCACCTCTGGGGACCGGAGGAAAAACAATGCTGGAGTGCGGGCTATCGCCACGCCGAGGAGGGGCCAGCGCTGACGGTGCAGGCAGTGAATGGGGTGCTGGTGGGCTTGCTGAACTGCTATGAGGCGGAGTTCCCCGAGCTCACCCGCGCCCTGGCGCTCCAGGGCGCCAGGCTGGTGCTGATCCCCACCGCAGCCGACGCCTGGGCGATCCTGAGCACCGGCGAGCGCAGCGATCGCCCCTATCCCGATGTCTCGCGAACCCTGCTGCCGGCCCATGCTTTCGAGAACGGCTGCTTCATCGCCTACGCCAATCGCTGCGGCCTCGAAACCGTCAACGGCCAGCCGATGGCCGCCTATCTGGGCAACAGTCTCATCTGCGGTCCCCATGGCGATGTGCTGGTGGCCGCCCGCCCCGAACCCACCCTGCTGATCGCCGACTGCCTGCCCGGCGACTACGGCCCCACCCATCCGGCCGGCACCCAATATCACGACGATCTCAGGCCTGACCTCTACTGAGGCGCTGGCGCTGGGCTCTGCCGCGAGCGCGGCGGATTGCCGCCGCTGCTGCAGCCACAAGCATGGGCCAGAGCTCCATAAGGTGACGATCCGATCGGACGAGCGCCATGAGCTCCAGTTCCCTGCCCAACTCCGCCGATCTGGCCCGCTACCTCGAGAGCCGCGGCGAACTGGGCAAACCCTGGATGTGGCACCTGCTGCGCCTGGCCAAGCTCAAGGAAGAGAAGGACAGCATGGAACCCCAGGAGTTCGTCGAGCGGCTTGCCGACGCCCACGCTGATCTGATGCGGCTGGGTGAGTTCTGGAAAGGCCGCGAAGCCGAGGTGTTTGAGGGCCGCTACCAACCCGCCATCGTGATTGAGCCCCTGCCCGGCTCCGAAGATGACCGTTGAACCCTCCGGGGCGTTGGCGCTGGCTGGCGACGATCCAGCCCCAGGGGCCAAGCCTGAAGTCGGGTGTTTCAGGTTCTGAATTCAGCTCTGCCCCATCGGATCGATGACTGCCGATCGCCCATCCCTGAATCCCCAGACGGTCTCAGCCGCCATGCCCAGCGCTCCCCGCTGCTACCCAATGGCCGCGCTGATCCGTCTCACCTTGATCAGCCTCTATCTGGCCCTGGTGCTGCCCCTGCCGCTGTTGGCTCCCGGCGCCCTGCGTCCCTGGATGGCATTAGCCGTGCCAGCGGGTCTGGTGCTGGTGCTGGCGATCACAAGTGAGCGGGTGGAACTGGACGACCAGGGGCTGCGGGTGGGCCATCCCCCCTGGTGCTCCTGGTGCCTGCGCCGCGGCTGGAGCCTGCGCTGGGAGGCCATCAGCGGCCTCACGCCGGTGGCCACCAGTCAGGGCGGGCGGGTGTTCTATGTGCGCAGCCAGGGCCGTGGCGCTCCCAACCTGGGTTCGCCGCCAACCAGGGCCGATGGGCAAACGACGGCCAACGCGGTTGATGGGGATGGGGCCGTAATCGGTGATGCCGGGGGCGCCAGCGTTGGCGCTGGCAGTGGCACAGGCAGTGATAGTGGCAGCAGCACAGGCGCGCCTGGTGACGGTGACGGTGACGGTCGCAGTGGCGGTGGCGGTGGCGGTGGCGGCCGCTCCTACCTGCTGCCGCAGCGGATCGCCGGTTTCGACGATTTCCTGAGCCGGTTCAGCGCCGCCAGCGGCATCGACACGCGCTCCGTGGGCCGGATCACCCCGCCCTGGACCTACCAGCTCCTGGCCCTGCTCAGTGGCCTGCTGTTGATCGCTGAAATCGGCATGGTCAGCTTCGGGCCCTTCGGCCTCTGGGTCAGCCCGAACCAGGGTTTGGGCTGACGTTGCGATCGAAGGGCCCTGGTCGCCAGGGGCCTCGGTCGATCGGACGCTGTTGCGTCAGCGCCATGGCCTAAGCGCCATGGCCACAGCGCCGTTGCCGTCAAGCCGCCACCGTGGTGCCGTCGCGGTGGCACCGCTGGCTCAGAGCCGTGCCTTCGCGGCGCCATGGCTCGCCGCCCATCCCCCGGGCCCTGCCCCATCCGCAAAATCCACCAGCCGCCAGCCGGCGTCACCGACTAGACGCAGCCACGGACCAGCCGGAGCCTGGGACGAGGCTGAGCCTGCATCCACCCGCCCCCCCCTCGGCGACGGATCCTTCCCCGGAAGCGGCTGGGTGTTGGGTGCCGCGTGACGCTTCAGGCGCTTGGGCCCGCCTGCCACCCCTGGTGACCCCACGGCTAGGACCCCACGGTCGTGACTGATTCCCCCTCCCCGGCCACTCCACGGAGCCGCCAGTGCCCTGTTGTCATAAATTCCGGCGGTGTGGGCCGGCGATGACGCAGCGATTTCCCCTGGCCACGGTCGGAGCCCTGGTGACCAACCCGCAGGGGAAGGTGCTGCTCGTGCGCACGTGCAAGTGGCGGGGCAGCTGGGGGGTGCCTGGCGGCAAGGTGGAGTGGGGCGAAACGCTGGAGGCCGCCCTGTTGCGCGAGTTCCGCGAAGAGGTGGGCCTCGAGCTCAGCCAGGTGCAGTTCGCCCTGCTGCAGGAGGCCGTGACCGATCCCCAGTTCCATCGGAGCGCCCATTTTGTCCTGATCAATTACTTCGCCTCCAGTTCCTGCAGCGCGGTCACACCCAATCACGAGATTGAAGCCTGGCTCTGGTTGACGCCGGCAGAGGCCCTTCTCCTGCCGCTCAACAGCTTCACCAGGGTGCTGGTGCGTCTCTACATCGACCAGGGCAGATAGACGAGCGCTCGAACGCCGGCCTTTTCTCTGCGCCACGTGGCCAGCCTGGGCAGATCAAATCAAATCAAATCAATCAAATCAAGCAAATCCCATCAAATCAAATAGCCGCCTGACACCTTGATGTTGGTGCCGGTGATGTAAGCACTGGCCGGATCGGCCAGGAACAGCACCGCCCGGGCCACCTCCTCGGGGCGGCCGAAGCGGCCGGCCGGGATCCGCTCCAGGGGCGGCTTGCGTTCGGAGTTGTCCAGGGTGCCGGGGGAGACGCCATTGACCGTGATGCCATGGGGCGCCTCGGTCACCGCCAGGGTGCGGGTGAGCATCAGCACGCCGGTCTTGCCGATCTTGTAGGGGGTGAGTGCCGGTACCGCGCGCATGGAATCGGCATCCACGTCGATCAGGTTGACGATGCGACCGAAGCCCTGGCGCCGCATCATCGGCAGGGCCGCCTGGCAGGCGTGATAGGTGATGTGCAGGGTTTCCTCGACGCCGCTGTGCCACTCGGCCACGCTCGTCGCCTCCAGGCGCTTCCAGAGGATGCCGCAGGCGTTGTTCACCAGGATGTGCAAGCCGCCGAGGCTCTCGGCCGCCTGGCGGAAGGCCACCTCGGTGGCGGCGGCATCGCGGAGGTCCACCGCGATCGCCAGGGCGCGGCGGCCCAGCCCTTCCACCGCCGCCACCAGCTGCCGGGCCTCAGCCCCACTCTGGTGGTGATGGATCACCAGATCGGCCCCCGCCTCGGCCAGGGCCAGGGCGATGCTGCGGCCGGTGCGCCTGGCGGCCCCGGTCACCAGGGCCACCCGACCGTGCAAGGGCAGGGTGCTCATGGGGTCTCGCTCGTGTTTGCCGCCAGCAGGGCTTGGAGCATGTCCGGGTGGTGGGTGCGGATGATGTCGGCCCCGGCGAAGAGCACATTGGAGGCAAACAGAATGCGGGCCAGGCGCTCGGGCTTGCGGGCGGCGTAGAGCAGGATCGGGCAATCGAGCACCCGCAGCCGCTCCAGGTTCCAGAGCACGCTGTTCTGCAACTGAATCTTGCCGTAGTCGTCGGTGGCGGGGTGGATGATGCCGAGATTGGGATCAATGATCACCTCACGCACCCCGCAGGCGCGGGCCTGCTCCACCCGGGGTCCGAGGTGGTCGAGCAGGGCCTGCAGTCCGTAGGGCACCGGTTCGGCGTCTCGCATGCGATAGGCATCGCCATAGGGCATGTAGGTGAGGATCAGGGGTGCACCAGCCGCGGCGACGGCCTCCAGCGCTTCCGGGCCGATCATGGCGCCGGTGAAATTGATGTCGGTGGCCCCCGCCGCCAGGGCGACCTGCACGGTGGCGGAACTCCAGGTGTCCACCGAAACCCGGTAGCCCTCCTGGCGCAGGCGTCGCAGCGCTGGCAGCAAACGCCGCTGTTCCTCGTGGTCGTCGATCATCGCGGCGGTGGGGGTGATCGAGCGGGCCCCCAGATCGAGGCTGGCGCAGCCGTGGGCCTGGAGCCAGGCGGCCCGCTCCAGCAGCTGCGCGGTGCTCGATACCACCGAATCGCTCACCATCGATTCGGGCGAGAGGTTGATGACTCCCAGCAGGAGGCGGGGGCGGGATTGGGCCATGGGGAAGCGCAGGGGGATCAGAACGGGCGATGGTCGGCGGTGTCCGCCCGCACCGCCGCCTGCAGCCGGGCCAGGGCCTGGGGCTGCAGACGGCCCACCTCGTCCCAGGTGGCGGTGAGGGGATGGTGGTGATCGTCCTGCACGAAGCTCCGCCCCGCCTCGAACAGACAGGTGCTGAAGAACGCCAGCGCCCGATCTTCCGTGCCGCGATCAAGGCGCAGGCCGTTGATGGCGGCATCGTCGGCATAGGACTCGATCAGATCCAGCGCGATGCGTTGATAGGCCGTCACCAGGGTGCGCACCAACCCCAGGTCCAGCACCTGGCCCTGGCCGGCCAGGCCGCGGAACAGGCTCTGGGCGATGTCGCGACTCATCCGGCCCAGGCCGGTGCGGCCATCCCCCTGGCAGAGGTCGAAGCGTTGGTGCTTGTGGTCGTAGGCATCAGCGATGTCCACCTGACAGATCTGGCGGGTGGAGTGGTCGCGGAACACCTCCGTCAGCACTCCGATCTCCAGACCCCAGTCGCAGGGCAGATGCAGACGGCGGGCCGCACCCACCCGCAGGGCGCACTCGCCGGCCAGGGGGTAGCGGAAGCTGTCGAGAAAGTCCAGATAGCGGCTGGCGGGCAGGCAGCGTTTCAGCGCCCGCAGCAGGGGGGTGACGAACAGCCGGCTGACGCGCCCGTAGATCATGCCGTCGCTGATGCGCGGGTAGAAGGCCTTGGCGAAGACATAGCCACAGTCGGGACGGAGCAGCGGATAGACCAGTCGCGCCAGCATCGGCGATCCGAAGCTCACCACATCGCAGTCGTGCAGGGCCACCACCTCGGCCAGGCCGTGGGCCTGCATCAGGCCGAGGCAGAGCCAGATGTTGTGTCCCTTGCCCCGTTCGCGTGGCGCCAGCCCCAGCTCGCCCAGCTCCGCCACCAGGGCCCCGATCCGGGGACCGTCGTTCCAGATCACATGGTGGCGCTGGGGCAGCGACGCGAACAGGGCGAGGGCCTGGCGGTAGTCGGCGGCATCCGCCTGGTCGAGGCCAATCACGATCTCAGCCAGCCAGGGGATGGTGGCGAGTTGACGCACCATCGGCCCCAGGGCCGGCCCCTGCAGTTCGCTGGACAGACAGGGCAACACCAGGGTGATCGGCGTGCGGCGGGCCAGCTGGGCCACCTCCGCCTCCAGATCGGCCGCGCGGCGCTCCCCCAGCGCGTGCAGGGTGGTGACGATGCCGTTCTGGAAAAAGTCGCTCATCGGGTTTCGGCACCAGCCCAGGCCCCGACCGCGCTCAAAGCCGCCTGCACAGCCTCCAGCCAGGGCCCGGGGCCACCGGCGATCACCTGCCGCTCAAGGCGGCGTGGAGCCTGGAACGTCGCCGTAGGCGCCGCGTCAGCCCCCAGCACCGAGGGGGCCAGGCTCAGGGGCCTGCAGTCAGCGGGGTGAAACACGAGAGCTACAGCGGCGCTCTCCAGCAGGCTGCGGTCGTTCTCGCTGTCGCCGCAGGCCAGCAGCTGCAACGAAGCCGGCGCGCCGCCCTGCCAGGCCAGCAGCTGGACCAGGGCCTCCCCCTTGTCGAACGGGGGGGCGACGTGAACCAACCGCCCGCCGCTCACCGCCCGCAGGCCCTCCCCGGCCAGCTGCTGCTGGAACGGTTCCAGGCTGTCGTCCGCATGCCAGACCAGGGGCAGCGAGGCCAGGCGTTGCAGCGCCAGACGCGCCAGCTGTGGCTCCAGGCCGAGCCACTGGTGGATCGCGTCGAAACTCAGTTCCTCCAGCAGCGAAAACCGCAGTCCACCGTCCCGGCGCAGCCTCAGCAGCAATACCCGCAGCCAGGCCGGATCAGCACCGCGTACAAAGGCGCCGTAGGCGCCCAGCACCAGCTTCGGCTCGCCGGCCCTGGCCGTGGGCCAGCAGGCCAGGGGCCAGCCGATGCCGCAGCCGTTCTCAAACAAAAAGGGCTGGGGCGGCAAGTCCGCCAGGGTCTGAAAGGCCACCATTTCGGCGAAGGTCTTGCTGGAGGCCAGCAGGGTGGGGATGCCGCGTTGGTGCAGCTGGCGCAGGCAGTGGCCGGCCAGCAGGGTCTCGCCCCCGTGCTCCAGCAGGGTGTGGTCCACATCACTCACCACGCGCCAGCCCGCTCCGCTGGGCCGCTGCGCTGGCGCGCTCCCCATCAGGAGCCCT
Source organism: Synechococcus sp. UW140 (assembly GCA_945872185.1). Taxonomy (GTDB): domain Bacteria; phylum Cyanobacteriota; class Cyanobacteriia; order PCC-6307; family Cyanobiaceae; genus Cyanobium. The sequence continues at coordinate 13,579 of CAMBZX010000004.1, forward strand.
CCACCAGCCGTTCCACACCACCCGGATCGGTAAGCGCGGCCGCCAGCGCATGCACCGAGCGGCCGGAGCGCGGATCGATCCAGGCCGGGGCAATCTCCGCCAGCGGCAGCAACACAAAGCCCCGCTCCGCCATGCGGGGATGGGGAATCTGCAGGCGCTCGCTGTCCAGAAGCAGCTGGCCGTAGAAGATGAGGTCGAGATCGAGGGTGCGAGGCCCCCAGCGCTCGGCCCGGACGCGCCCGTAGCGTTGCTCCGTCGCCAGCAACAGATCGAGCAGGGCCTCCGGCGGCAGGCTGACCTCCAGCACGGCGCAGCCATTGAGATAATCCGGCTGCACTGGGCCGATCGGGGCGCTGCGATACCAGCTGGAGCGCGCCAGCACACGCACACCGGCGCTCTGATCCAGGGCTGCGAGGGCCCCTTCGAGGCTGGCGCGGCTGGCGCCCAGGTTGCTGCCAAGGGCAATGGCGGCCTGCTGGAGCGGTTCTGGAGGTAACTGCATGGCGTTGGCGGAGGGTCAGCAGGATTCGCCCTTGGAGCGGGTCATGGCGATGGCGATGCGGCCCTGGAAGCGGGGAATGGGGGGAGACACCTTCACCAGGCGCGCCTGCACTTTGCGCACCGGCGCAAAGGCGAGCACCGCCTCGATGATCACCGAATTGAGCCGTTCAATCGTTTTGAATCGCGAGGTCTCCAGCAGGGTGGTGACCCGGTCGACCACGTCGGCGTAGTTGAGGGTGTGTTCCAGCTGGTCGTCGGCGCCGGTGAGCGCAAGATTCATCCAGATGGTGAGGTCGAGCTCAAACCACTGGCCCAGGACCCGCTCTTCCGGGAAATAGCCGGTGTAGCCGTAGCAGCGAATCCCCGTGATTTCGATCGCATCCAGCGGAGCGCCTTGGCTGTCCATGATCGGAATCGAATCCATCGGGGTGCTGGTGTCCCAGTCGGTGCGTGACGGGAAGAACCTTGGCCGAACCAAGTCCCATGACGCTGCCCGGGACGCAAGGTCCAAGGGCTGGGCTGGGAAGCCCGGCATGACCAGGGTGTTCAGCCGGGATCGTACTGGCGACGCAGCCCAGCCAGGGGAAGCTGGCTCTGCGACAACCCACGCGGCCCACAGGCCGCCCCCCGAGACTCAGACCCGGGATCGGACAGGGACGTCAAGCTTTAAAAATGCGGTCGAGCATCCTGAGGTTGAGCGCTGAAGACTGAGCCTTGAAGACAGAGCCTTGGAGACTGAAAGCCACGCTGTAAGGTCGACGGCAGTCCAGCCACGAACAGGTGGTCTGTGCGCATGCTCCTGGCAGCGAGCTACGGCGACTCCAACAAGACAGCAGTCGGCCACAGGCTTGCAGTGGATCGCGCCCCCCACCCGGCCCGGCAGCGATGGCCATGGTCCTGAAGGGGCGATGGGCCGGGTCGTATCGATTGGTTTGGTCTGGAATGGTGGCGCTGGCTCTGGTCCAGCCCGGCGCCAGGGGCGCAGTCCGCGAAGAGGTCTCACCCCCAGAACTACGGGAGCTCCGCAGTCTGCTGGAGGGGAGCCAGCGGGTATCGATGGCAGAAGCAATCAGCTCCACCCTGCGCCACAATCCCTCACTTCAGGCCTCATTCGCCAAGATCCAGGCCAGGGCGTGGAACCTGACGGCCAATCGGCGGCGCTGGTGGCCAACGGCGGCGGTGCAGGCCGACCCTGACACGACCATGTTGGGGCAGGTCTTCGAAACAACCGTAGCCAAGTACCCGAACAGCAGCAGCAGCACTTTTGCAACCAGCACTTATAACAGCAGTTACAGCAATTACAGCAACTATGGCAATGCGTCGCTGGGGCTGATTCTGAGCTGGAGTTTCTTTGATCCCACGCGACAGCCCGCCATCAACAGTGCCAGCGCCAGCCTCAGCGCCCAGAAATTGACATTTAATGCGGTGGCCCGCAGTCTTGTTCTTGATACCCAGATTCTCTACCACACCCTGCAACAAACAGAGCGACTGATCCAGGTTTACGAGAGGATTTTACGTGAGAATGCAAAGCAGGTGGCGATGATCAATGCCCAGTTGAAAGCCGGTATGACCAACATCGGCGATGTGGCAGAGAAGCGGACACAAATGCTTAACCAGTTGACCCATCTGGTCCTGCTCTACCAGCAGCAAACCCACAATGCTTCGAATCTGGCGACCAACATGGGCCTGACTCCCGGCAGTGCGGTGCTGCCTCTGGATCCGCCCGAGGAGCCGCCCCCCTGGCCCCTCAGCCTGGAGGCCACGATCCAGGAGGGACTGCAATTGCGAGAAGAGATCCAGGCGAGCCTGGCCGAAGCTTCGGCCTACCAGTGGGATGCACGCCGGCTTGTCAACACCTATCTACCCGTATTGATGCTCACAGGCACAGCCTATGGCTATCGCGGACAGGGAACCTTCGCTGGCAACGTGGCCCAGGATCCAGCGCCTTACTTCAGCAGACAGCACAGCACGGATGCCAGGCTCGGATTGGGCTTGCGCTGGGATTTCCTTGATGGTGGAATCCGCAATGCCGAAGCACGGCAAGCGGATTTCCAGGCCAAAGTGTTCGAGAGTCAGGCCCAAGAGAACCGCCTCAACATAGCCAATCAGGTTCGTCGCAGTTATATGAGCTATCGGACAGCGAAACTCGCCTTACCTGGGGCAAGCCAAGCCTGTATCGAATCTGAAATAGCGCTAAAAGTAGCGAATAAGCGATACCAAGTTGGAATCGGCGACATGGCAGACTTGATCCAGGCCACCCAGCTGCTGGCGGAAGCGGCACAGAATCTCAAGGCAATACAGCTGAGTTATAGCAACTCTTTGGCTGAGCTCTATCGCTATTCAGCTCAATGGCCAGCCAAGCAAAGTGATCAAATTCTACGGGATATTCGCTCGTTTGACGAAGCACAACCATGAATAACAAAATCGATCCTGCTGAGCCCATTCAAGCCAGGACCTCGCCTGCAGCGGTGAAGCTGTTATCGATACCTTTGCGGTTCTCGATCATCATCAGCTTACTGATCAGCCTCTCTGGCATTGCCTGGGCCTGCTTTGCACGAATCCCGATCTATGTCAACGGTATTGCCTACATGCTCAGGCTAGGTGATGTGGACGCAATTGTTGCCAATGCCGAAGGACGCATTTATTACCAATTTACTGCTTCTCAGTTAATCAGTCAGCCGCTGTTCAAGCGCCTCTACCAAATCACCAAGGATCAAGATGCAATTGAAAAGTCCGAGGTGCCAGAACTCATCAGAGAACTACTCGCCACCCGTACCAGCGGCCCCAGGCTAGACCTCAATAACACCTATCCAAACATGGTGCCCCCAGGCCAGGTGCTGGCCTGGATTGACTCTCCCCCCAGCCGTAATCATCTAACTAAAAGTCTTCTTTCCTATAACCAGGAAAGCATTATGCTCACCAGCAAAAGTGAAGAGCTCAAGAGAATAAGCAATAAGATAAATGCAAAACTGTCAATTCTTAGGCAACAAGTTAAATCAGAAAGCGAGCAACTCGAGAAAATCTCAGCCTTACTTGGTACAGGCTATGCCAGTCGCGAAAATGTCCTTAGACAAAAGGCCAGGGTGGACGATGTCCGGACAGCAATCATCTCCCATGCCCAGGAAATTGCCATTAATTCACATGAGCAAACAGAAAACGAAGTAAATCAGCAAAAGGCGCTGGTTAAGTTGCGCAGTGATCTTCTCGACTATATTGACAAGTGTTTTTTGTTCGCCAAAAAGCCTCTCTACATTGTCGATCTTAACAGTCCTCAGTTCAGTCTGGTTCATGCCGAAGACACGGTTATGAATGTCTCAGCAGTCAAGCTCAGCCAGTTACCCGATCACATCCCCGGATATCTGAGCCAGAGAGATGCCCAACAAATCAACACGGACATGGCTGTGCTTGTAACGCCAGTGGGCATGGATCGCGCCCAATTCGGTGGCATCATGGGCAAGGTCCAGAAAGTCAATAATCTCCCCTCCAACCTCCAGCAGATCGCCGAACGCATCGGCTCAGTGGCCATCGCCAAGGAGGTGAGCGCCATGATTGAAAATCCTGTGCGCGTTGATTTGATCCTCCAGCGTGATCCCCGTGATCAGGAGCCTAATCATGGCGGGTTTCGCTGGTCTTCACCGGGTTCGCCACCCTTCCCAATCAGCTCGGGAAATCAACTGAACCTTCAGATCACAGCCCAGCGGGTGTCCCCCATCAGCCTCCTGATCCCGTTCATCCTTAAGACTTCAGGGGTCAGTCCTCTCAGTCGCTCACCCCATCGCCAGCAAGCAATTGCGCCGAACAGCCAGGGTGCGCCGTGATGAAAGTTCAGCGACTCACCCGCCAGCGTCGAATCAACGCGATTCTGGAATCTGAGCCCAATGAATCCGGTGCTGTCGCCCTCGGCATCATTCTTGCCTTCCATGGCCGGCATCTGGGGCTGACAGCCATCAAAAATGACTGTGGCGTCACCCGAGATGGCACCACGCCAGCCAAACTGCTGGCGGCGGCCCGGCTGCATGGCCTGCAGAGCCAACAGCAGCTGAAGGTGGGGCCGGAGTCACTGCTGGAGCTGGAACGATCCGGCCGTTTGCCGGCGATTGTGCACACCAAGGACAACCGCTACATCGTTCTGGTGCGCTGGCGTCGCGATGGCCTGGAGGTGTTCGATACAGCTCGAGGCAGCCTACGGATCCAGCCAGAGCAGCTCCAGGCCGCCGAGATCCTGCTGCTGCAGCCCGGTCCAGACTTCCAGCCTCAGGGCACACCCCCCTCGATCTGGACTGTGCTGCTGCGGTTACTACAGCCCCTCAGCGCTGAACTGGCCCTGCTGACGCTGATCGCCAGCGCCGCTGTTGTCCCCCTGTTGATGATTGCCGGCAGCACCTCCCAGTTCATTGATGGCTTTCTGCAGCAGCAGCGGCTGTCCTTTGGGCTGCCGATCCTGTGGTTGGTTCTGATGGCGGTGGCACTCTGGCTGCTGCTGAGCCTGTTTCGCAATCTCATGATCAGGCGGGTCAACTATGTGTTGACCCGCAGCTTTGCTGCCGACATCTTTGAATATGCCTTCTCAGCCGATTTCCCCTACTACCTTCAACGCAGCAGCTCGGAGCTGGCTGGAAGGATGAGCTTTGCCATGTATATTCCCAATCTGGTCGTTAATCGCATTGGATCGGCATGCCTGCAACTGTGGACAGGCGTTCTGCTGATTGTTTTCTCCTCGCTGATCTCTCCGATCCTGTTCCTGCTGCTGCTGGCAGGATTCATTCTGGCCATAGCCTACAATGTTTGGATTGCACTGAGCCTAGCTGTTAATAACGACATCCTTGCGTCAGAAGGCAACCAGGCAGGATCCAAGGGGATTGAAGCAATCGCCAATATTGAGTCAATCAAGTCATCTGGACTGGAACTTAATTTTTTAAGGGAATTTCAGTGGCATTATCTCGAAGGAATTCGTCAAACACAGATTATTGGTAGACTGGCAATCCGATCGGATCTTTCGGTGAATGGATCCGTCTTCGCGATTACGGCCATCCTGCTTGGCGTCGGCGGTTTGCTGATCATCCAAGGCTCCCTGTCATTGGGGGCCCTGCTGGCCTTCCTCTTTCTACAATCACAAATCAATAATGCCATATATCAGATTCCAAACATCAGCAATAGTTGGCAGCAGGCGCAAGGTAAGCTGCGCCGCTATCACGACCTCGCGACGGCACCACGTGATCCCTATCTGAGAGGCTTTTCTCGCTATTCTGATCTGCCACTTGAACGCCAAAAGCTGGTGGGTCGAATTGAGCTTGAGAACGTCAATTATGCGTTTAGCCCTGTTGATGAGGCTTACATCTGTAATCTCAACATCCAAGTGAATCCGGGGGAGCATCTGGCACTGGTTGGCAGCAGTGGCTCTGGCAAATCAACGATCATCCGGATGCTTGCTGGTTTTTATCGACCGAGCTCAGGCCATTACCGCATCGCCGGTCGCGAATGGATGACGATTCCGGATCCGACGATCCGCTCCTCCCTCGCCTATGTGCCCCAAGATGTCTTTGTCTTTAATACTTCATTCGAGGACAACATCAAGCTCTGGCGTCCGGACTGCAGTCACGCCGATGTTGTCAGAGCTGCCATGGCTGCCGATCTTCACGATGACATTATGAAATATGGTGAGTCTTATAATGCAATCATGAAAGACAATGGCACCAATCTCAGTGGTGGCCAGCGTCAGCGACTGGAAATAGCCCGAGCCTTAATTCATAAGCCCACCATTCTATTGCTGGATGAAGCCACCAGTGCCCTGGACAACAGAACCGAGGAGCATGTGCTGGCTGCTTTGCGGCGTTTGGGCATCACCGTCATCAGCGTCGCCCACCGTCTCAATGCCGCCAAGCAAAGCGATCAGGTGATTGTGCTGGAGCAGGGCAAGGTGCTGGAGCAGGGCCCCCCGGACCAGTTGCTGGCCCGCCAGGGTGCCTTTCAGCGTCTGGTGCTGGCCGAAGGCCAGCTGCAGGGGCATTGAGCTGATGCACCGACTCCAACCCAGCGCCGATCCACCGCCTGGTCAAGGGCCAGCGCACCAGTTGCTCGGTAGCCTCGATCGCAGCCTGTATCGCCTCAACCGCCAGAGACCGGCAGAAACGCATGGCGATAGCCGCATCCTGCTGCTCAGCAAGGCCCTCAGGCTCCTCGGTATGACGAGCTACCGGATTCATGCCTATCCGGGGAGCTTTCTAGATTTGCTGGAGCACAATGATATCTATAATCGAACCATCGCACTCCCCACGAATCTTGAAAAGGGCGAATACCAGCTGCTGATTCTGTTCAGCACCAGTGATCACACTCCCTATCTGCTCAGCCGCTCTGGCCAACGCAACCAGGTGCTCACCGCGGTGGATGGCCAGGTGGTACCGCTCAGGGGTGGGCTGCCAGCCCTGCATCACCAGGCCATCGAACTCTATCCGCTGTTGCCGGCAACGCTGCAGGGACCCTGGGATGTGCTGCGCTTCACCTACGGCACGGACATGGCGGCCATCGTGGCACTGTTGGCGATCTCGCTGGTTGTGGTGGGATTCAGCCTCTCGATTCCTATCCTCACCAATATTCTTGTTTCGCAAGTTCTGCCCCAAACCGACTACACCCTGCTGCTTGAAAGTTTGGTTGTGGTGAGCCTGATCATTATTGCTTCTATCTCTGGTCAATACGTGCAAGGCCTGATGGCCTTGAGACTGGAAATAATCTCCGATCTACGCCTGCAGACAGCTCTCTGGGACCGGCTCACAAAACTACCACTCCTATTCATTCAGAGTCAGAGCATCGGCGATATCAACTCGCGCGTCACCGCCATCTATCGCATTCGTAGCCAGATCAATGCAGGCACGCTTAAAAGCCTGCTGTCTGCCCTGTTCTCCCTGGCATTCTTCGTGCTGATGTTCAGCTACAGCCCCAGGCTTGCTCTCTGGTCTTCAGCGCTTGTTGTCATTGTGTATGCGGCTATTTTCCAGATTGCACGCATCGCCATCTCGATTCAGGATGAGATTAACCCCCAGATGGCAAGAATTGCAAACTTCGCCTACCAATCACTTTGCGGCATTGCCCAGGTCCGCACACTCGGATGTGAAGCCTTTGTCCTGAAGCGCTGGATGATTTTGTTTACGGAGTTCGCAGATGCAAACCTGCGCTCCACCTCCTTTTCCCAGCTCATTGAGCTGGCGACCAATCTGCTGAGCATGGCTGGCTCTTTGTTGCTCTTTGCGGTTGCGATAATCCAGGTGCTCACATCTCCAGCAGATTTATCTAACCCCTCATCAATCGCTTCCTTCATCGCCTTTTATGCGGCTTTCATCGCCTTTTGTGCAGCCGTGTCTTCGGCGACCAGTGCTCTTGCTGACGTGTTCTCCAATGTGATTTCTCTGTGGAAGCGATGTGAGCCTGTTCTTTATCAACCTGTAGAAAGCGGATATGAACCCGAGGCCATTCACCATGAAGTACAAGGTAACTTCTCGATCTGCGACCTGTCCTTCCAGTTTCCTGGCAGTAACCACCGAACATTTGTCAATCTCAACTTCGAAGTAAGGGCTGGGTCCTATGTGGCGATCACCGGCCCCAGCGGTGCTGGCAAATCAACATTGTTGAAGCTGATCACCGGTCTGATGAGTCCCAGCTCTGGCGAAATCCTGGTGGATCACATTCCCCTGCCATTACTGGCAATTCGTGCCTATCGCAGACAACTCGGCATCGTCATCCAGGATGCGCGCCTCGATAACGGCACCATTTTGAATGTGGTTTTAGGAGGTCGTACAGATGATGAGCCAGCCGTCTGGGCGGCCCTGGAGCAGGCCTGCATCGCAGCAGAAATACGCAGCATGCCACTTGGACTCCACACCCCCATCCTCAATGGAGGCAGCAACATTTCCGGCGGTCAGCGGCAGCGCCTGGCCCTGGCCCGCGCCCTGCTACCCCAGCCCAGGGTCTTGCTGCTGGATGAGGCCACCAGTGCCATTGATACCATCTCTCAGCAGCAAATCTCCAACACCATCGATTCTCTCGGGATCACCCGCATTGCCATCGCCCACCGCCTCTCCACCTTGCGCAATGCCAACCAGGTGATCGTCATCGAGAACGGCACCATCTCTCAACGCGGCAGTTTCCAGGAGTTGCTGGAGCAGGAGGGCTACCTGCGGCGCATGGTGGAGCTGGAAACCCGTAGCGGTGCTGGGTGATACTGCCCAGCTGGCGAGCAGGCCCAAACTCCCGCTATGTTTAACCCGGATGGAGAAGTTACTTCAACTACTTCATGACGCGGGGGCACAGTCCTCTAGTTTCAGTCACTCAAATGTAGCGTCCAAAGATTTGCTGATTGAAGTTGTTTTTAATCAGAAGCACATTGATCCTGATTAAAGTCCCTCTGGAACTTCGTTAGTTCAGATCCTCAAATCGCTGGGTGAGGCGTGATTTCGCTATCTCGATTGGTGCCACTGGTAATGGCAGTGGTTGGCGCAGTAGGCCGAGCAACACTGGGATGGCCAGGAAGCTGACGTACACCAGTGCGATCTCAACCACAACGTCAAAGGCTAAGGCCGAAAAGGTGATCAACGATCCGGCTTGCTCATACCCATAGCCCGCGGAATCGATCTCGACCCACCGGCCACCGACAGCAACCTGGGTCGATGACCAGACGGTACCGAGGCAAACCATAAAGCCGAACATCATCAGTGTGCGCTGGCGCCAGCGCTTACGGATAACGTAGAACACGATCACAAGAAGACTTAGGACAGCCAGGGCGAGCAGAGCTCTGGAATCCAAAAGGTTTCGGCGTGATGCTGGCTCCAAGGCTAGTAAGAACCGACGCGATCTGAACGTTGCCAGGGCAATTGTTCCCAAAACCACCACTCCTGCGATCAATCCACTGATCCGGGTGCTTCGATTCAGGATTCTGTCACCGACGAACAAACCGACAACAGCAACGAAGGCCCCTTCCGACATTCCCTGAATGACCCAGGACAGCGTCAGGGAGAGCGGTTGGCCGAACAGCGAACGTACTGGCATGTCGCGGATGCCTTGAAGCGTCAGGAGGGCTTCGGCGGCAGCCCATAGAAGCGAACCGCACACAAAGACCCACAGGTAATCAAGTCGGCGCTGCCGACGCCAATCCCATAGCACCATGCCAATTGTGATGAAAGCGATCAGCAGCTTAGGCGTGAAGTCACGTGCGAAGCCAGCACCACGAATGATGTAAATAGCAGCAAGATTCATCAGTTCAATATCTGGATACATGATTGTAGAGCTCCACGGTCACGGGCGCTGGACGCGGCACAAGCAATGAAGTGGTATGACTTCTTATTCGTTGCCAGCTTCGATTTTCTGCTAGTTATGATTTGCGACAATTCAGGCGCTCAAACAAGAGATGACTTGGAAATTAGCGGTAAATAATCGAGGCCGAAATAAGTCCTCGCGATTTGCGTGACGAACTCAATGGCCAAGAAGTATTCAGACAAAAGCTTCATGGAGTCTGTGTGGCTATCGAGAAGAGCAGATATTTATTGCAGGAAGACGAATACCCCTTGTTTTCGAAATAAAGACTTCTTGCATTTTGGCCGCATTACGCTTTTTCTTCGCTGCCCTGCAATGGGGTAAGTCTGATGTCACATTTGAAACCCAACGGCGGCACGGTGCTCCTACAGGCATTGCCGGCGTAGGCTGGTAGCTGTGAATAGGGTGTCAAGGATGAATTGGGTGATGCCGGTCCATCTGCGATGTCAGGTCCAGTTGCTTATCCGCCATGAACGTTGACAGCCGTGCATCGCGATTCGGGTACCAGTTGGGGTTGCTCGGGTTTACGCGTTTCACGAATGTGCTGAGACTCGCTCCTCTCGCCCCTGCTATCGAGATTCGCTACCTGCCGCTCCTCTTGCTTCTGATCGTTGTGAGCCTGATCAGCGTTCCTTTACGATTGCTTGAGACGTTGATCTGGGGACGGAGAATCCAACAAGCCAAGATCAATGAGGCGCCGGTGTTCATTTTGGGCCACTGGCGAAGTGGTACTACATATTTACATAATCTGCTCATCCAGGATTCGACATTTGGCTATGTCAGCATGTACCAGAGTATCGCGCCTGAATGTTCACTGATTGGTGGCTCATGGCTGCAACAGTTTTTGGCGCGATTGGTGCCATTAAAGCGGCCGATGGATAATATGTGCTGGCCACTTGATGCTCCTCAGGAAGAAGAGTTTGCCCTATCTAAGATGCTACCATGGGCTTTTTATGTTAGCTTGCTATTCCCAGGCAAGAACCGGGAATTCTTCGCCAAAGCCGTAGAGTTTAAGGATTATCAGGATCATCGCTTTCAATCCTTTGCCTGCGCTTATCGCAAGGTGCTGGCCATTGCGACTCTTCGGGCGGGTGGGAAGCAGTTGATTCTTAAAAATCCAATTAATACTGCGCGCATCGGGGTGCTTCTTGAGTTATTCCCGAAGGCACGTTTTATACATATTGCCAGAAATCCCTACGAGGTTTTCTCTTCCACATTAGGACTCTATCAAAATCTTGGTACACTCACTCGGCTCCAAGCCCTACCACCAGGCCAGGACCGGGAATCGATTGCAGCGATTTACGATTCGATGATGCATCGATATTTCACTGATCGCGATTTGATTCCTGAGGGACAACTGGTTGAGGTTCGCTTTGAGGACTTGGAGCGTGACCCTTTAAGGGAGCTTGGAACGATCTACCAAAAATTAGGATTGCATGGATTTGAATCCAGTCTTTCTTCTTTTCAGAGTTATCTTGAAACGCAGAGCTCTTACATCAAAAATAATCATAAAATTTCGGATGCAGATCGAAACTTTGTTAACACTCGCTGGCAGTTCGCATTCCAGCCTCTAGGGTATTCACCTAAGCCTCAGAAGTAGCCTTACCCGATAAGGTTGTATGTTAGAATTCAAAATCTGTGGCGTTATCTCAGCATTGTCGCCATACTTTTTCAATGTCGATGACCAGTATAGGCATGGCTGTCGGGATGGCATCTAAATTGCTATTTCATTGGAATTATTGCATGGGACTTTGTGCTTGTCATTGTTTTTCATTGATTCACTGTTAAGCCAATCTGAGGCCAGCATGTTGTTGTCGATCTGTGCGGGATGAAATCCTGGTCGGAGATAAGACCATGCCGCGTGCAGCAGATGTGGAACAACTAGATTCAGCTCATGGTTTCTACTCCAGCAGGCCAGGATGCTTTTGATCGTGATACGAGAATCCTGTCGCATAAGGTGCTGGCTTGCTGACAGCCAAAAGCAAAGGATCTCTCCAGATGCAATTAGCATTCCAGTCCAGCGTATAAGTAAATTTCCAGAAACATTTTGAAAGACATCATAAGCGACGGATTTGTGCTCAATCTCCTCAGCTGCATGCCAGCGAAACAAGGCTGCCATTGTTGGATCTGCTTTGTCACCCAGCGAGTGACCTGGCTTGAGAATCCACTCCCCTAGCGATGAAATCAGATGCTCTAATGCTACGGTGATACTGAGGTTTAGTAGAGGTGATCGTGTTGATTCCATTCTCTTGTAGGCAAGATTCTGGTACCAAGTCAGCCAGGATTCTATTTCGTAGCCTTGTTTGACGAGCATCAACTGATATTCTCGATGATGCAAGCTATGGCTAGCTTCTTGGCCAACAAAGCGTTGTACCTGCAGCCTTAGGGCTTGATCATTAGTTGATCGAGAGGCATCGAGAATAGTGCGCACAAAAAAGTTTTCACCGTCCGGGATGAAAAGATGCAGTGCATTGACGAAGCAAGTAAGCTCAGGTTCTTTTCCGTACCAATAACGTGGTACATCCTTGAGTGAAAAGTTGGGATGCCGGACAACAGGCAGTCCCGCCAAAGTTTCAGAGTCGCTCTTCATTAGTAAATCCAGCAGAGAAGTAAATGAAACGGGAATGGTGACTGCGTAGATCCTGATTGGCAGAACTAAAAGTGCTTGTGCTGTCTATTGTTCCCTGAGGGTTGAGACCCAAGACTGTGTTGGCAACTTTAGTCCTGATCTGATTAATGCTCATCATAGCGTTCCGGCTGCCAAAATTCGTACAGTAGCCTCTTGAGTCATTGTCTACCCCTTTTGTCGCTGCCTAGGGTCTGGCCACCTCCATGAAGTAGGGCTGTGTCATCATCACCTCAATAGGCACTCGATATTTCGAATCACTTTTAAATATAAAACACTCTACACACTCTAAGCATAAATCGAGACTTGCTCTCTAATTTTAATTTTGTGGCAACTTCTTGGGATTTTGTTTGTCCTATTGTTTGTATTTGCTTGGTTTGTGGCAGCATTTATCTAATGAGTGTGGGTTTTAAACGGTGAAAATGGCTAGCAGTCTCGAAGCCAACAACCCTGAACGCCGAAGATGCATGTTTAGTGCAGCACTATTGGCATGGTAAAACTAAAACGAGGCCCCAAGGCTAAATCCATTAAACTGTCATCATCATTGTCACAAGCGGCTTTCCATAATCATCTATTGATATCGTTTGTGACTGAGTGCAAGTAAAGATCACAGCGTCAAGCCTTGAAATGTTCGGCTATGCCCAAAGCAATTGGATCTTACTGCTCAGCGATTCCTTGGAAATTCTGAATAATCGCATGTTTAAAGCGCAGCTAAGGGTGACTGTTGTTGAAGAAGTGCGGCTCCATAGGTCACAAAAAGTTTCTCATACGTCGGACAGCGCACCCCAAGTTCATCAAGTGCTGCAACGGTGAGGGCCGAACTGGGTCGTGATCTTTGCCCAATTTGGTTGAGTTCAGGATAGGTGAGTTGCTCAACACCCCAACGGCGAGTGAAAAATCCACGCATCTCATGAAGTGGATTGCTTGGATTCTTCTCAATCGCCGACAACCATTGCTCCATTGACACTCTTTGCACTGGTGCGCCTTTGTTGGCAAGTCCACCCATAAGGTCTCTTAGTGAATGTGGCTTGGGATGCTGTAGGTGGAAGCATCGTCCCTGTGACTCTGGCCGCCAGGACAGGGCCGTTACTGCATCCGCAACGTAGTCAATGGGAACTAAGTCGAGTTCCCACGACACATCAGGTGCCATACCAAGTTGTAGACATCCTTTTAGCAAGCGATAAAGAAGGTCGTCTTGATGCCAAACTCCAGTTTGGGAGTGGCCACCAATCAGGGGAGGTCTATAAATCGTGACCGGTAGTCCTTTCAAGCCGGCCTGGGCAACCAAGCGATCACTGACCCATTTGGTTTGTGAGTAGCCATTGAAGATTCCTTCCCAGGATCCGATCTCATCAGTTTCAAGGATTTCCTTGTCTCGATATGCCGCCCCTTCGAAAATGGCTACGCTGGAGATCATCTGGACTGGAATTCCGCCGTGATCAAACGCGATTCGGAGAATGCGACGCGTTCCCTCTACATTGGTTGCAGCCAGCTGGCTGTAGGTAGCCATTTGGCTGAGATGGGCACCGTTATGAATAATACCCCCGATACCTGTGCCCAAAGCCGCATATTGATCGGCTTCCATGCCGAATCCAGGTTTGGCCAGGTCTCCGGGGATCGCGATGATACGGCTCTCCCAACCTTCATTCCAAATGCCATAGCGCACCATGTTGGAACGGATACGTTCCAACCCCTCGCTGGCATCAGCAGAACGGACCAGACAACGGACACGCAACTCTGGCGAACGTTGGAGTTGACCTGCCAGAAGATAGGCACCGAGGAATCCGGATGCTCCGGTTAATAGGATCTCTTTTCCCGGCATATCTCCTAGGTAATGCCCAGGATTGATGCTCCAATCACCAGGCAAGGTAGCTTCTTGGCCCAGGTCAAGATACTTCTTCTGACGTGCCAAGGGATCGATCAGGCCTGCGAGTACGTAGTGACCAAGGCCATCCAATGTTGGATCTCCTGCCAAGGATTCAAGTTCCAGGCTGACACCAAGATCTCGTTTAATCATGGCCGCCAATTCAACTGCCATCAATGAGTCAAGGCCGATATGGAAGAGCGATTCTCCTGGATCCAGGGAACTTGGATCGCTGAGTCCCATTACCCGTGCAAGGTTGGCTTGTAGCAGGCTAACCACAAGGGCATGGTGTTCTGCTTCTGGAGACTCAGCGATTTTATCAAGCAAGACCTGGCGGCTCTCTGCTGTGTCATCACCTTTACTTGCTTCACATACATTGAGTAAATCTTCGAGTACTCTTGCTTGTCTAGTTGAACTCTGCTCTGAGACTCGCTGCCAGTTGTTATTGACAACTGCCAGTTGTCCGCCAATGCCTCGCAGGAGAGCGATCTCAAGGGCCTTGAAAGCCTGTGCTGGCTCCAACAATCCCACCCCAAAGGCTTCGAATCTCTTTCGATCCCGATCCGAAAGCGAGCCAGCCATGCCGGCTCCCGCCCAGGGACCCCACTGGATGGAGAGATGCAGCCCATCTGGGCATTCAGGGTCAAGGCTCCTGGCCAAACAGTCTCCATCAAGCGCACCATTAGCGGCGCTATAGCTCACCTGACCAGGAGAGCCCAGCAAGGCAGCCATGGAGGAGAAACTCACATAAAAATGATTGCCACTAAGAGCGCGGTGGAGAATCTCCCAACCTCCAAATTTAGGTGAGATAACCCTATGCATGCGCTCCTGGGTCTGACTGGCGATCAGACCATCATCCAAAATGCCAGCAGCATGAAACACACCGAGGAGTGGCTTGTTTTGTGGGAGGGCTGCTTGTACTTCAGCCAATACTGTAGCTGCTGCAGTTTCCTTCTCACTCACGGCTGCAAAATCGACGGCCAGACATTGGCATTCCACTCCTGCATCCGTTAGGCGAGCCAGGACCTGCCGGGCGGTGTCCGGTGGGTCACTGGCACCGCGGGCAATGGCTATCAGGGATGTTGCGCCGTGGCTTGCCAGCCATTCCAGTAACTGAAGTCCTAAACCACCAAATGCTCCAGTCACCAGATAGGTACCCTGCGCTCGAATCACCAACGGCTCCGGCCGCTCGGGTTGGACAATCACGACTTTGCCCACGTGTTTCGCCTGGGCTATCCAGCGAAAGGCGTCAACGGTCTGATCGATCGTGAAAACCTTCAACGGGATCGGCATCAGCACCCCCTGTTCAAGATCCTTTAGCAATCGAATCAACAGATTCCGGATCAGTTGGGGATCGGCAACGGCAACCTCCAGCAGATCAAAGGGTAGGTAGCGGGCGTCGGGTCGCCGCTTCCGGGCCTCTTCGCCAGACCAGATCTCGATTTTTCCTAGTTCGACAAAGCGACCGCCTTGAGCAAGGGCCCGAAATCCGGCGTCCACCCACTCGCCTTTAAGGCTATTGAGCACCACATCCACTCCCCTGCCTTGCGTGGAGTGCAGTACCGCATCGGCAAAGTCAAGACTTCGGGAATCGAACACCGCCTCAACCCCTTGTTCCAACAAGGCGGCATGTTTGGCCTGGCTCGCAGTAGCGAAAATCCTGGCGCCGCGTGATCGGGCGACTTGTAGAGCAGCCTGGCCTACGCCGCCTGCCGCCGCATGAATGAGCACGGTTTCACCCACCTGCAGATCGGCCAGAGTTTCCAGGCCATAAAGTGCGGTGAGGAAGACGGTGCTGATACTGGCTCCCAGCTCCGGCGTGATGGTGCTGGGTAGTACGACGCAGAGTTCAGAGCGGCAAAGCACATGGCTGGCCAGGCTGCCAACTGCCAGGGCAGCCAGCACACGCTCCCCGAGCAGAGCGGGATCTACCCCTGGGCCGATGGCAATCACCCTACCTACGCATTCGCCACCAAAGGGAATTTTTGCGGCGGCGTCGATTCCGAGCTGGGCGCTATACGTAGAAAGTAGACCCAGGGCGTTCAGTACATCACGAAAATTGAGACCGGTTGCTTCGACAGCGACCTCCACTTCCCCCGGGCGTGGCTGCTGCTGCGGTAAGGACTGCCACACCAGAGCCTCCAAGCTGCCGCATGCACGGGTGCTGAGTCGGAACCGATCGAGAGTCGCCAAGCGACGCAGTCGTGGAATCTGGAGACGTCCACCGTACCAGCGTAGACTGGCTTCTATTCTGGCCCCTGCCCAGATCTCACCCCAGGCACTTGCCGTGGGGTGTTCGCAGATCGGTTCTGGTAGATAGAGTTGGGTCCAGCGATATTGCGGATATTCCAGGGCAGATGTTTTAAATAAACTTTCCAGGGCACCCTGAGCAGCCCCGGCACCATCGAGCAGGAGCCAGATTGGCCTGACCTGTCCACTCGCTAATTGCTTGATTTGCTGAAGAATCTGACTACATAGCTCTGCAATCGCCCCTGATGAGCGAATGTTGACAAGTGTTGGCCAGATCAGCACATCTCCTGCAATGTCCGGCACCACATGATCAAGGCCGATCTCATGTACTTGGAGGTTCTGGGACTCGCACCAGGCTGCGAGCTCAGGCGCAGATTTAAGCGGGCGCCCTAGCAGAGAGAGCTGATTCTGCGCTGGGTTCAGCTGCATGAGAGTTGTCTCCTCCTGTGCATCAAGATCTATCCAATCGCGATGAATCATCCAGGAGGCAGGTTCTTCTATTTGCGTGAACTCTTCGTCGATGGGGAACAGCCATTCAAGTGCTTGACGGGGCATGCGACGCAAGCGGAACCCCTCTATCCAGCCCAATATTGTGCTGCCTGTATGCAACACCAGATCGCATATCACGAAGGCTGGCTCCGAGCTGGAGCGCAATCTCACCTGACAACTGAAATTGTCTGGCAGCGGCAGGGATTGCAGGTCCATGGCCACCAGCCCAACCGGCAGTAAAAATTGGCCTGCGGTTGAGGTTGGACCAAGAAGTGCCGCAACCGCTTGAAAACAACTATCGAGCAACCCGCGATCGCTGCCCCCGGAGGGACGTTCGAGATCTGCCCAGGCGATCTCGCCACTACTCACCAGTTGCTTCAGGCCTCTGAATGTGGGTCCATAGCAGAGTCCGAAACATTCCAAGGCGGCATAAAAGCCCTCCAGATCGATCGGGGTGAGTTCCGATGGTGGCAGCCCCGGCGCGAACGGTGGGCTCTCCAGGGCTTCACCGTGGGCGGGAAGCTGGGCCTGGCCATGGCAAACCCAGTTGCAATCCGCAGCTGTTTCACTGTTACTAAAGAAGCGGAGAAAAGTCGTATCCGCAGCAGGATCTGGATCGAGCTTAAATAAGAGAGAGACTGGCTGATTGCTAAGCTTGAGCGGCCGTGCTAAAGCAAGGTTAATCAGGCGTAGAGGTAATTTTTCCTGTGACAGAACATCGCAACATTGGTCAATAAAACCTGCTGCGGGAAAAATTACTGTCTCCCGAATGCGATGATCCGTTAGATCAGATGGTTTATCCATCGCAATGGTGCGTTTGTAGTGGCGCTCCAGGCTTGGTATGTCTAGAAGTTTTAGCTGCCGAGAAGAATCTGGTCCCGCTCCATCTTTGGGTTCAGATATTTCTGTAGGATCAGTTTTTGAGGCTGCATTGCCCAGGCCAATATGATCTGTCCAGAGACTGGCGCCAGAAGCCGTACCTTTGCTGGCCCACCAAAACTTCTGCCTCTCAAATGGATAGCCTGGCAGTGAGACGAATTGATGCTCGTAGGGCTGATGGAAACTTTGCCAATCGCTGGAATAACCGGAAACGTAGAGCTGCCCAAGTGTTGTGAATAGTGTTTTGCAGTCTGACTGGCCAGGTACCAAGCTCGGCAGGAAGGTAAGAGCTGGATCCTCAAGGCATTGGCGCGCCAGGCCGATCAAGGTTGGTCGCGCGCCGATCTCCAGGAAAACTTGAGCCCCTAAGGCATTGACGCAGTTAATTCCTTGCTCGAATCGCACTGGATTAATCACGTGTTCACACCAGTATTCTGGGTGAGCTATTTCTGAACCAGTAACCTTGCCAGTGAGGTTGCTGATTAGAATTTTTGTTGGTGCTGAAAAACTTATTTTCCCTAGTTCCTTCTCAAAGCTCGCCAGCATCGGTGCCATGGCAGGAGAGTGGAAGGCATGTGAAACACGTAGTTCGCGCACATCAATCCCAGCGGCTTGAGCTTTAGCCACCACGCGCTGGATCGATTCAAGTGGACCGGAAACAACAGTGTTTTCAGGTGTATTATACGCAGCTATAGCCACTTCAGGCTCGGTTTTCAGCCATGGAGCTAGACGTTCCTGAGCACAGAGGATTGCAGCCATGCCGCCATTTGTCGGCAAGGCTTGCATCAGTTGGGAACGAGCAATCACCAGTTGACAAGCATCCTCCAGGCTAAACACACCTGCAAGATGGGCCGCCAGGACCTCGCCGATACTATGCCCCAGAAGCAGGTCTGGTGATACACCCCATTCCAGCCAAAGTTGGCTGATGGCATAGCCAACAGCGAACAGAACTGGTTGGGTGTATCCCGTACTGTCAAGGGGTGAGGTAGCTTTATTTCCGCTCCCATGATTCGGCTCGATTAGTGTGCGCAATGGTAGGTCCAGATGGGGGTCGAGCAGGGCGCTGACCCTCTCAAAAGCCCTTCTGAAGCTGGGGTGCTCCCGCAGTAGCTCACTCGCCATCCCAGGGCTTTGCGAGCCTTGGCCGGTAAATAGCCAGGCGATCTTGCCAGGACGACGGGATGCCAGACCCCGTCGTATTTCTCGTGGCAGTGGTGTGCGCTTCTGACTGAGTACCTGTAATTGTTGACTCAGTTCGGCTCGGTCCTTCGCAATACAGACGGCTCGTTCGCGGAAGGTCGTACGTTGCAGGTTTGTACTGGCGCAGAGATCCTTGATTGATAGACTTGGCTGTTGATCCAGTAGCTGTAGATAACCAGTGGCAAGTGCCGATAGTGCATGGTCTGTTCGTGCCGATAGTGTCAGCAGATACAGGTTTGGTTGATTGCTGTAGCGCGCAGGCGTTGGCCCGCATGGCTCTGATTCACTTAGCACCGCATGGGCATTCGTTCCGCCAAAACCAAAAGAACTTACTCCCGCTATCAGCTCATGTTCTGGCAATGGGAATGGCGTCAATTCCGTTTGTACTTTTAATTTCAGGCCCTTAAAGTCGATTGAAGGATTCGGGGTCTCAAAATTCAGGCTTGGGGGAATCTGACGTCGCTTGATGCACAGGGCTGTTTTGATCAGTCCTGTGATTCCGGCAGCCGTTTCGGAATGCCCCAGATTCGTCTTCACTGAGCCGACGTGGCAGGGACTTGATTCGGATCGTCCTTCACCAAAAACGGTGCCAAGAGCTCGCAACTCAATAGGATCACCCTGTCGCGTGCCGGTGCCATGGGCTTCCACATACTGTGTGCGAGCAGGGTCGATTCCGGCACTGGCAAAAGCTTTGCGAACACACGCAATCTGGGCGTCTACGTTTGGCGCTACCATGCCATCGCTACGGCCATCGGAATTGACAGCTGTGCCACGAATCAGCGCATAGATTCGATCTCCATCCTTTAGTGCCTTTGCATAGGGCTTGAGCAGGACCATGCCAGCACCTTCTGAACGCACATAGCCATTCGCTTTGGCATCAAAGCTTTTGCATCGACCTTCAGGTGAGAGCAGGCCAGCCTTGCAGAATGTCGTTTGGATTCCAGGATGGATCAAGGCTTGAGCCCCACCCACAAAAGCCATGCTGGATTCGCCGGACCTGAGGCTTTTGCAGGCTAGGTGAACGGCTACGAGCGAGGATGAGCAGGCAGTATCAACAGTGAGACTTGGACCTTTAAGATCAAAAAAGTAAGACAGACGATTGGCCGCTATACATCCTGTATTTCCTGGAAGGACATAGGGCTCATTGTGCGGAGTCGCCCATTCTTCTTCGGATGCCCAGAGTAATGAGCCGTAGTCATTGCTGGAAATACCAATGAAAACACCAACGTCCTGATTGCGGATCGCTTCCTGGGGGTAGCCGGCATCTTCCATGGCCCGCCAGGCCACCTCCATGAGCATCCGCTGTTGGGGGTCCATGCAGATAGCTTCACGCGGCGAGATACCAAAAAAGCTGGCGTCAAATTGATCAATTCCACTGAGGAAGCCTCCATATTTGATGTGCTGAGTATACGGATTGCTAGGGTCGGGATGGTAATGGCTGTCAAGTTTCCAGCGAGTGCCCGGGACTTCACTGATTGCAGATTGAGACGAAGCCAGAAACGACCAAAAGTCATCAGGCGTATCAATCCCACCCGGCAACCGGCAGCCTATTCCGACAATCGCGATTGCATCAAGGGCCGTTGCGTTGGTATCCGTCGACGGTTCCTGAGTGCTCACGTTTTCAGTCATGCAGCCAATTTCGATCATCCGATCAAAGTCTGGTCTATGTCGATCTTAACAAGATGACCAGAGGTCTCGAGGTTATCGCTTGCGGAGAGCTTGTCCCCTTCTTTCCCCCCGGGCGAATAAGAGTTGGTGATGAAGGCAGCAGGAATCAGCCATGACCTGGAACCGAATCCTGGTCACCTCTCGCTTTTTGGGTGTGGGATTCGGAGACCCCACTCCGCCATTGGGCGCTCAAGTGAATTTCTGCTTCTGAGTCTTGAGACCTGAGGCCAGGTTCAAGGCCGAGCATCGTTGAATTGGTTGCAATATCCCTTTCCCACCCGTGGTGAGGCTCAAGGGCCTCGCCTGTTGTTGGCCAACGCTCCGAGCTGAACCAGAGCGGCGTCTGGACAGCCATCGAATCCTTGTCCCGACGCCGGATGTCGAGTGCGCACTGCCATCCGCTCCTGCATCTGGGCCGTGCCCATCGCCAACAACAGGGACCCGCTCAGATCAGGCGATTGCCGGGTGACTGACTGGCCATCAGGCTCGGCTGCGGCGCTATGGGGGCGTCGTTCTGGTCGGGCAGGGTGTCGAGGCTGAAGCGGTAACCCTGCTGCCGCATCGTCTCGATGCCACCGCCATCGCCGAGGCCAGCCTGCTCCAGCTTGCGACGCAAGGTGAGCACTTGGGTATCGACGGAGCGGGGGCCACCACTGAACGGAGGCCAGGCCATGCGCAACAATTCCTGCCGGGTGCGTACCACGCCCGGGGGCATCAGCAAGGCACAGAGCAAGGCGAACTCCCGTGGGCTGAGCTCCACCGGTTGGTCCCGCAAGGTCACCTGGCGCAATAACAGATGCACTTCCAAGGGGCCGACGCAGACCCGTTCCTGCAGGCCGCTCCCGCTGCGACGCAAAAGGGTGCGGCAGCGAGCTGCCAACTCTTCGAGGCCAAATGGTTTGCGCAGGACATCGTCGGCGCCGGCATCCAGCAAGGCCACCACCGGTTCGGAGCCGGAACGGGCCGTGAGCACCATCACCGCACAGTGCAGCTGGCTGGCCAGACGCAGGGCAGAGGTCTCCTCCAGCAGTTCGGCGCTGACCAGCAGATCAGGGGACTGGTCATGACAGATTTCCACGGCCTCCCGGGCCGTTGCCACCGCTGCCGCGAGGTGGCCGTCCTGGCGGAGCCGCTGGGCGAGCACGGTGCGCAGAGTGGCATGGGGATCCACAACCAACACACGCTTGGGATGGCCTGAGGATTCGCTCACCGACTGCTGCACCATCCGGAAAGCCTCAACGTCAGGGATGAGAGCTGGCTGTCAGAGGGATTTGATTTGCTGCAAACATCCTCCAACATCCTGAGCAATCATCGAATCGCTCCCAACTTAACGGTGCTTTCGGCACAAAGCGAGTATCAGCCGCTGCCTTTGACCTGTTTCGCCATGGTTTGCTGACGAAGCTGGGATCAAGGGGATCGGGGGCGGAGATCCGACCAAGCGTTGGCGGCTCAGGTCCTCGCTGGTCGCAGGGTCGCGCGACAGAATGGGCCGGCGGGCTGGAGGCCCTATGACATCTCTGCAACACCCCGACTCCATTCGCCATTTCCAGTCGCTCTGCGACGCCTGCCAAGAGCTGGCCCACCGCCGCCACGGACCTGGCGAGCTACGCCTGTATGCCGATGGTTACTTGCATGCCCTGCGGCGCACCGCCGTGCTCGATCCCATTTCCCAGAGGCGCCTGGAAGAATTGATCGATCGCTGGATCATGGACCCATCCGCCTTCATTGGCGCCGATGGCGATCGGCGGACTTTGTATGAAAGCGGACGCCTCTGAGGCTGCAGTCCTGGCTCAGGAGGCCAGAGCCACCTCAAGCTTCTCGCGCAGCTCGCCGCTGTTGTACATCTCGATCAAGATGTCGGAGCCGCCGAGGAATTCGCCTTTCACATACACCTGCGGGATGGTCGGCCAGTCGGAGAACTCTTTGATGCCCTGGCGGATCTCGGGATCGGAGAGCACATCAAAGGTTTCAAACGAGATGCCAAGGGCATGCAGGATCTGCACGACGTTGTTGGAGAAGCCGCACTGAGGCATCAGTTTCGTGCCCTTCATGAACACCAGCACAGGGCTGCTGGTGACCAGGGTGGTGATGCGTTGCTGGGTGTTCGGGTCCATGGATGGATTCAGGGAGTGGAGGTCTGCACGGCCAGGGCATGGATGGCCTCCGTGGCCAGTTCGCTGCGCAGGGCGCCGTAAACCAGCTGGTGCTGGCGCACCCTGTTGAGACCGGCGAAGGCGGCAGACACCACCTTCACCTGGAGATGGTCCCCGCCGCCGGTGAGATCCTCGACCTCCACGGCGGCATCGGGCAGGGCACGGCGAATGGCATCCCTGACCTGATCCGGTTGAACCATGACGCAGCGGGGAGACAGGGGGGAAGCGGGAATCTAGTTGCCAGCAGCCGCTCCGGCGGCATAGGGGGTGCTGACGAAGCCGATTTCCACCAGTTGCTGGTAGGCCTTGCGCCCTTGCTCGGAGGCCGGTGTGGTGGCGGTGAGCACCTCCACCAGCAGGGGAACGGCCACTTCCGCCTGGCCCTGGCGACGCAACAGGGCGGCCAGCCGCATGTTGGATTCAGCCAGCAGCTCGATCGACTGGCGACCCTTGTCGTCCATCTCGCGGGGAATGCGGGCATCGAGGCCGCGGAAGGCGCCGGCGATCGTGCGGTAGAAGCCCGCGAGGGCGCGGCTGGCAACCCGGGCGTCGTCATAGAGGCGACGGGCCTCCACCAGGTTGCCGGCGGCGGCGGCGGCATCGCCGCGGGCCAGCAGCTGGCGCACGGCCGCCACATCGAAGGCGCTGCCGGCAGCTGCTGGCGGACCAGCGGCTTCGCTCTGGGCCAGGGCGCTACTGGCGCCGAAGGGAGCCACCAGGGTCAGCAGGCCGAGGGCCAGCCCCAGCGCCTTGCCCTGGAGGCGGAATGGAGCCCTGGGGCCGAAGGCTTGGCGGAAATCGGGCCTGGTCACGGTGACGCCGAAAGGGAGGGGCGAACTCTACGGGCGATCGATCGGGCGACCGACGGCTGCGCGGGCCGCTTGCTCGGCCGACTGCATGGCCAGGCTGAGGTCCTGGGTGAATTGACGGGCGGCATCCCGCCCCTGACCCTGGGCCAACAGGGGAGGGCCAAAGCAGACGGCGGCCCCGTCCCCTGGGCGGGGCTGGGCATGGCCATAGGCGATGCCCACCGGCACCACCGGGACGGTCACGCCCTGGGTCGCCGCCATCTGGGCCAGGCGCGCCAGACCCTGCTGTAGCCGGATCGGACCGTCATCACGGCAGATGTTGCCTTCCGGGAACACCACCAGCTGCTGCCCCATCCCGAGCAGATCGATGGCATAGCGAAGGCTGGACAAGGTCGGTCGCCCCTGGTCGACGGGAAAACAGCCGAGGCGATGCAGGAACCAGCCCTGCAGGCCCTTCATTTCATCGATCGTGACCATGAAGCGGCAATCGCGACCCGTGGCCCGGCGGCCGGCGGCATGCGGCAGCAACAGGGCATCCCAGCGGGCCCGATGGGTGGGCGCCAGCAGCACGGCGCCGTGGAGCGGCAGATGCTGCCGCTCCAGCACCCGCACGCGATCGAAAAAGCTGGGCAGGGCCAGATCCTGGGTGAGAAGGGTCGCCAGGGGAGCCAGCCAAGGGCTGATCCCGCTACCGAGACCCCGTTCCCGTTTCAGGGCCAGATCGCTGATCGGCGTGGACTGGCCCTCACGTGCCGCCAACACGACTGCATCCTCGAAGTCTGTCTGCTGAACCTAGGGGCGGCACCCGGCCCAGACCCAGCCGGTACGGGCAGTTGAACCTTCGGCCGATACGGTTTCCCCATCACTCCCCTGCTGCGCAACCTGCCGCGCCCCGACCATGGCCAGCCTCGGCGTCAACATCGATCACATCGCCAACGTGCGTCAGGCCCGGCGCAGCGTGGAACCGGATCCGGTCAGCTACGCCCTGCTGGCGGAACTAGGCGGCGCCGACGGCATCACCGTGCACCTGCGCGAAGACCGGCGCCATATCCAGGATCGGGATGTGGAGTTGTTGCGCGCCACCGTGCGCTCCCGGCTCAATCTTGAGATGGCCGCCACCGCCGAAATGGAGGCGATCGCCCTGCGCTTGCGGCCGGACATGGTCACCCTGGTGCCGGAACAGCGCCAGGAGGTCACCACCGAGGGCGGCCTGGATGTGGCCTCCCAGGTGGGTGTCCTGGCGGAGTTGGTCGGTCGTCTGCAGGCGGCCGACATCGGCGTCAGCCTGTTCGTCGATGCCGATCCGGCCCAGCTGGACGCCTGTCGTGCCACCGGCAGCCGCTGGGTGGAGCTGCACACCGGCCGCTACGCCGAAGCGCCATGGACGCAGCAGCCGCAGGAACTGGTGCGGCTGCTCGAGGGCAGCGCCATCGCCCGCTCCCTCGGCCTGCGGGTGAACGCCGGCCATGGCCTCACTTATCAGAACGTGGAGCCGATTGCGGCGATCGAGGGCATGGAGGAACTGAACATCGGCCACACGATCGTGGCCCGGGCCCTGGCGGTGGGTCTGGAGACGGCAGTGCGGCAGATGAAGGCGCTGGTTCAGAATCCCCGCCGCGACCCCCTGTTCGGCCAGCGCCCATGAGCACGTTCCACTTCATTGCGGCCAGTGAGGCCTTCCTCTGCGAAGAGGAGCCGCTGGAGGAGGTGCTGCGGGAGCGGGTTCGCAACTACGCCGAACAGCAGCGCCCGATTGATTTCTGGCTGGTGCGCCGGCCGGCTTTCCTCGAGGCTGCTGAGCTGGCTCCCCTGGCCCAGGCCGTGCCGCGGCCGGCCGCGGCCGTGGTCTCCAGCGATGCAAAGTTCATCACCTTTCTGAAGCTGCGGCTGGAGTTCGTCGCCCGCGGCAGCTTTGAAGCCCCCTCCGCCACCATCGCCTCCGCCCAGGCCAGCCTGGGGTGAAACCGCCCGGATCCAGCCCAGACCCCAGGTGGACCCTTCGGGCTCACTGCCGAGGCCCGAGCCTGCAGGACCTGGCCTGGGGACGGTTCTGAGTTCGATCCCCGAGGGGGGAAGTCATCGGGCATCGCGCCGCCAGGGACCAATCCAGCCAGGTGCGGGGATGTCAGCTGTGCGGTGGCCTTCTTCGCTCTACGGGTGCCGCTGCCAGGGGGCTGACGCCAGCGATTAAAGGTGTGCCGCTGAGCGAGGCAATCACTTCCCTGGGTTGGGGGCGCTGGCCAGAGCAGCTATGCGCAACGGCTGTGCCGAGCGGCGCCGGCACCAGCCCCACCGCTCAGAACAGTCCCAAAAAGCGCTTGCGGGGGAGCTCGGCCGAGCTGGAGTCACCCGCTGCGGAGTTCGCTGCACTGGTTTTCGCACGGCTGGCGTCCTGCTGATAACGGGGTGTGTTGTCGCCGATCGTCAGTAGGGCCTCCTTGTTCTTCCACCACACCCAGTCGCGGATCGGCGGAGTGTTCTGGAGATCGGCGCGGCTCAGGCCCAGACCCAGCTTGGCGGAGGCCTCCAACAGCACGTCCAGCATCGCCTCGCCATCCCCGCAGCGGGCCAGGGCCTCGTTTGTGCGCTTGGCCCCATTAATGGCCTTCAGCAGCAGATTGATGCGCTGCGTCACCGGCAGGGATTTCGGATCGACTCCCGCCATCGCGCCTCTCCAGCCTGCAATCACGGCACCGTATCAGCGGAGCCTGGGCCCCTGGGGCGTTCGTGGACAGCCTTTGGGCGAGGCCCCAGGCCGGGTTCGCCCTTGCCTGCGCTCCAGCCCCGAGGCGCGTGTTAGCCATCGCCCATTCAGAGCGAAAGGCCCGCCAGCGCTGCCGGCGACCGTGCCAAGTGGTCTCAGGCTGATCTCGCCAGGACCCCGCTTCAGGCACGACGCCTGGGACTCGAGATCGATTGCTGGGCAGCCGAGTTGGTGCAGCCAGTGCGTCGAGATTCGGTCACTTTTGTCTCAACCTGTTTGCGGATTGCATCGCCTCGGCAGCGGCAAGCCCCCCGAATTTCTGTTTAGTGATCGATCGGCAACACGCTGCCAGGGACAGCAATCCGGAGCTGGATGGATCAGCGTCGCTGATGGCGTTCTGAAGACTGGGGGGCTGACAGATCACCCTGTGGCGGGCAACACTGGACCTAACGCATCCTTTTGATGACGCCCCCCCACGAGTCCACGAAGCATCCGGTATTGCACTGGATCATCGGGGACGTCCATGGCTGCGCCGATGCCCTCGAGGCTCTGATCGAACGCCTGCCGCGTCACCATCGCCTGGTGTTCTGCGGTGATGTGATCAACCGCGGCCCCCGCATCGAAGCGGCCATGAGTCTGGCCTGGCAGCTGGTGGAGAGCGGTCGGGCGATCTGGCTGATGGGCAACCACGAGCGCACCCTGGTGGAGCAGTTGCGCGCCGGCGACTGGCGGGCTCTTCAGTCCCTGGCGGGCTGCGACACCTATCGCCAGCTGGGCGACCTGGGCTGTCGCCGTTGGCTGGAGCGGCTGGAGCAGTTGCCGATGGCCTACTGGGGCCAGGGCTGGGTGGCCACCCATGCCGGTTTTGACCCGCTCAGCTGGCAGCCCGATCCGACGGTGCGGATGGCCTTCTGGCAGAACTACGACGGCCGCTTCGGCGATGTGATCGTCGGCCACACCCCCGGTCCGGGCGTGCGCCGCGTCGGCCCCGCGCGCCAGATCGTGCTGATCGACACCGGCGCCTGTTATGGCGGCCAACTCACCGCCTATTGCCCGGAAACCGGCGCCTTCATCCAGGAGGAGGGAGAGAGCGAGGAGTGGAAACTCCAAGCAACCCTGCCCGGGCTCCAGCGATCTGGGCAACGTCGCTCTGGACAAAGTCTCTCTGCACAGCGTCTCTCTGGGCAACGTTCCACTGGGGAATGGCGGCCGGGGCAACAGCTGACAGGAGAATCGTTCCCAGGACAACGGCTGCCCCGGCGCTGACACCCTCACCCCCGCTGAGCGGTACGCCGTGCTGATCGTCTACCGCAGCAACCGGGCCGAACTGCTGGCCCAGATCCTGGCTGCCCAGCTGAAGCTCAGCCCACCCGATCCCCTGGAAACGGTGCAGGTGGTGGTCAACACCTGGCCCACCAGCCGCTGGCTGGGGGAGCAACTGGCCCTTCACCTGGGCGGCATCGCCGCCAACCTGCGCTATCCCTTTCCGGGTGCACGACTGCGCCAGCTGGTCGAGTCGGTGCTGCAGCAGAGCCCAGCGGCGGCTGGGGCCGCAGCCGATGGTGGCGCTGGCGGCGACAGCCCGCCAGCCTCCTCGACCCTGGACCCCTGGCGGGCCAACGTGCTGGTGTGGCCGCTGCTGGAGCTGCTGCCCGCGGTGGCGGCCGGACCCCATGGGGCACCGCTGCGGCCCTGGCTCGATCGCTTCGCCGGGCAGGAGCGACTCGAACGGGACGCCTGGCAGCTGGGTCGTGCCATCGCCGATGCTTTCGACGATTACGGCCTCTACCGCCCCGCCATGTTGCGGGCCTGGGCCCAGGGTGAAGCACACGATGACGGCGGCCGGCCCCTGCCGCTAAGCCAGCACTGGCAGGCGGCGTTGTACCGGGCCCTGGCCGCGCGCCTGCAGTGCGATCCCTTCGGCGTCAGGGTGGAAGCGGCGATCGAGCAGCTGCGGCGGCAGCAGCTGCCGCCGCAGCTGGCCAGCCAGCGGGTGCGACTGTTCGGCCTCAGCAGCATGGCGCCGGTTCAGGTGCGCCTGCTGCAGGCCCTCAGCGGCGTGATCGATGTGGAGATCTACCTGCTCACCCCCTGCGCCGATCTCTGGCAGCGCTGCATCGATCGGCGCCGCCAATTGAGTGACAGCCTGGCCCTGGCGGAACCCTTCGGCATGGACTGGTTGCTGCAGGCGCCCGGGCTTGAGGCCCGCTTCGGTCGCCTGGGGGGGGAATTCCAGCAGCTGCTCGAGGGCACCGGTGAGGCCCAGCTGGGCCGCTGGGAGGCCCAGGACCTGTTCGTCGCCCCGGCCACCGTGTTGGTCGATCCCAGCGACGATGATGACCGGCCACCGCTGCTGCACCAGCTGCAGGCCCAGCTGGCCGATCCGGCCATCGTGCCGGCCCTGCGTCGCGCGCCAGGCGACAGCTCTCTGGAGTTCCACCCCTGTCCCGGGCCGCTGCGCCAGGTGCAGATCGTGCGCGATCGGTTGTTGCAACTGCTGGCCGCTGACCCCAACCTGCAGCCCCGGGATATCCTGGTGATGACCCCTCAGGTGGATCGCTTCGCCCCCCTGGTCGCTTCGGTGTTCGGCGACATGGGCGCCACCGGCGTCGATCTGCCCTGGCGGCTCACCGATCGCAGCCAGCAGAGCAGCGCCGGCATCGGCCGGGCCCTGTTGCAGCTGCTGCGCCTGGCCGGCGGCCGGCTCAGTGCCTCGGAACTGGAAAGCCTGCTGAGCTGCGGGCCCCTACAGCAGCACTTCGCCTTGAGCGCCGCCGAAACGGCCCAGCTCACCGAGGCCCTGCAGCACTGCGGCTTCCGCTGGGGTCTCGATGGCCGCGATCGCCACGGCGATCCGACCCACAGCCTGCGCTGGAGTGTCGATCGCCTGCTGCTGGGATTGGTGCTCCCGGAAGCCGCCGGTCTGGCGCCGGGCCACACCGCCCCCGCCACCAGTGGCAGCTCCCTCGATCTCAGCGGCCGCTGGCTGCGACTGCTGGATCGCCTGCAGCACTGGTTGAGCGTGCTGCGCCAGGGGGCCCTGGTGGCGCGTTGGAGCGAGCTGCTGGTGGAGCTGCTG
The DNA here is from genome assembly GCA_945872185.1 of Synechococcus sp. UW140. Classification (GTDB taxonomy): domain Bacteria; phylum Cyanobacteriota; class Cyanobacteriia; order PCC-6307; family Cyanobiaceae; genus Cyanobium. Next base: position 43,101 of record CAMBZX010000004.1, read on the forward strand.
GCCGACCTGTTCGGTGAAGGCGGTGACGCCGCCTGGGAACTGCCACCGCTGCTCGCCGCCATCGACAACTGGCAGCAGGCCGCGGCGTCCTGTGCCCTGATCCTCGATGCCCAGGTGGTGGCCGATGGGCTCGACGAGGGGCTGAGTGTGGACAGCGGCCGCTTCGGCCATCGCAGCGGCGCCCTCACGATCAGCGCCCTCGAGCCGATGCGGGCGATTCCCCATCGGGTGATCGTGTTGATGGGTCTTGATGCCGGCCCCTTCCCGCGCCAGAGCAACCGCTCCGGCTTTCACCTGATGGAATCGCGGCGCCGCCTCGGTGATCCCGATCCCGCCGACCAGGATCGCTACGCCCTGATGGAGGCCCTGCTCTCGGCCCGCGACCACCTGCTGATCAGCTGGAGCTGCCGCGACGATCGCAGCGGCGATGCGCTCGAACCGGCCTCACCGGTGCGGCAATGGATGCAATGGCTGGATGGCGAACTGGCTGGCGGCAGCGGCGCCCTGGTGGCCGCCCATGCCCCCAGCCCGCTGGAGCGCAGCAATTTCCTCGACACACTGGAACGGCCTGCCCCCAGCTGTGATCGCCGCCTGCTGGCCGCGCGCCAACTGCTCGAAAGCGCGCCACCGCCGCCGCCCATCGCCCTGCTGCAGGGCCCGATGCCCGAGGCCCTGCAGCCGGAGCTGGCGGCCAACCCCCTGGAGGATCTGACCGCCTGGCTGAAGGCACCGCAGAAGCACTGGCTGCGCAGCCTCGGCCTGCGGCCGGGGGAATGGCAGGAGCGGATCGAGGACCTCGATCCCCTGGCCCTGGCCGAGCGGCAAAGGGCGGCGCTGCTGCGCGATCGGCTGGCGGAGCTGGAGGCGGACCCGCAGAACGGCGCCGGCCCGGAACCAAGCGAGCCCAGCGACTGGCTCGAGCACTACCGCGGCCAGGGCCGGCTGCCCGCCCTGGCGGGAGCGGAACTGGAAGCCGAGGGCCTGCACCAGCGATGGTCCAGCCTGCGCAGCAGCCTCGCGGCCCTGGGTCCGGCCCACCGCGAGCCCCTGGTCTGGGGGGACTGGCAGGGGGAACCCCGCTGGCAAGGGCAGAGCATCGTGCTCGTGCATACCGCCAAGATCAGGCCGGCCCAGCGGCTGGAGCTGTGGCTGCAATTGTTATTCGCCGTGGTGGCCGCCGCCGCTGGCGGCCGCCAACCGCTGCAGGGCGTGGTGATCGCCCGCGATGACAAGCGCCGGGACCAGTTCAGCCCCCAGCTCAAGCTCAGACCACCGGGCCTCGACCAGGCCCAGACGCAACTGGCGCAGCTCGTCGCCCTGCAACAGCAGTGGCGCTGCACCTGCTGGCCGGTGCCACCGCTGAGTGGCTGGGCCTGGGTTCTGGCCGAAGCGAAGCGCGCCGGCACCGGTTTTGAAGCCGCCCAGCGCCAGTGGGAAGGGGCCCCCAACCAGTGGGCCGAGCGGCAGCAGGAGGAGATGGTCGTCTGCTTCGGCGCCGACCGGGAGGCCAGCGATCTGATTGATGCGATGTTCGAGGCGCGGGCCAAGGAGCTGTGGCAACCCCTGCTGGAGGCGCAGCTGTGATGGAGATCTTCGAAGCCAACGACTTTCCGCTGGACCCCGGTGTGCGGCTGCTGGAGGCCAGCGCCGGCACGGGCAAGACCTTCGCCCTGGCCCACCTGGTGCTACGCCTGATCAGCGAAGAGCAGCTGCCGATGCGCCGGCTGCTGGTGGTCACCTTCACCGAAGCGGCTGCTGCCGAGCTGCGTGATCGCATCGGGCGGCGATTGCAGGAGGCCCTGCGCGCCCTCGAACAACCGCAGCGCCGCGAACTCGACGCCGTTCTGGCCGACTGGCTCCAGCGCCGTGGCACCGGCGACCACGATCCACTGCGGGCCCGGTTGCTGCTGGCCCTCGAAGAGCTCGATGGCGCCGATATCACCACGATCCACGGCTTCTGCTACCGCAATCTCAGCCGCCATGCGCTCGAAGCCGGTCGCCCCCCCGATCCCGAGCTCGAAACCGACAGCGACACCACCCTGCAGCAGATTGCCCACGACTACTGGCAGCAGCAGGTGCTGCCCCTGCCCGTCTCGCTGCTGGGGGGACTGGGCCAGAAACAGGTGGACCCGGAACGGGTGCGCCA
>CAMBZX010000005.1 GCA_945872185.1 Synechococcus sp. UW140
ATCACCAAGGCGATCGAGGCGGCCAAGGCCGTCAGCGACAAGCCCAGCCTGATCAAGGTGACCACCACCATCGGCTACGGCTCCCCCAACAAGGCCAACACCGCCGGCGTGCACGGCGCTGCCCTCGGTGCCGATGAGGCCGAACTCACCCGCAAAGCCCTCGACTGGACCTACGGCGCCTTCGAAGTGCCCCAGGAGTCCTATGACCACTGGCGCCAGGCGATTGGCCGCGGTGCCGCCGCCGAAGCCGCCTGGGACACCACCCTGGCCAGCTACCGCGATCAGTACCCCGCCGAAGCCGCTGAGTTCGAGCGCCTGCTGCGCGGCGAACTGCCCCAGGACTGGGACGCCAAGCTGCCCAGCTTCACACCCGAAGACAAGGGCCTGGCCACCCGCCAGCACTCCTACAACGCCCTCAATGCCTTCGGCCCCAGCCTGCCCGAACTGATCGGCGGCTCGGCCGACCTCACCCACTCCAACCTCACCGACATCAAGGGAGAGGCGAGCTTCCAGAAGGGAGCCGAAGCCAATCGCTACCTGCACTTCGGCGTGCGCGAACACGCCATGGCGGCGATTCTCAACGGCATCGCGTATCACGGCAGCGGCCTGATCCCCTACGGCGGCACCTTCCTGGTGTTCGCCGGCTACATGATCGGCGCCATGCGCCTCTCGGCCCTGAGCGAGCTGGGTGTGATCTATGTGCTCACCCACGATTCGATCGGCCTCGGCGAAGACGGCCCCACCCACCAGCCGGTGGAAACCCTGGCCAACTTGCGCGCCATCCCCAACCTGCTGGTGATGCGTCCCGGTGACGGCAATGAAACCGTCGGCGCCTATCAGGTGGCCGTGGCCAACCGCAAGCGTCCCACCGTGCTGGCCCTCAGCCGTCAGGCGATGGTGAACCAGGCCGGCTCCGCCGCCGCCCATGTGGCCAAAGGTGGTTACATCCTCGAGGATTCGGATGGCACCCCCGATCTGATCCTGATCGGCACCGGCACCGAGCTCGACCTCTGCGTCAAGGCCGCCGCCCTGCTCAAGGCCGAAGGCCACAACGTGCGTGTGGTGTCGATGCCCTGTGTGGAGCTGTTCGAAGAGCAGGACGCCGCTTACCGCGAATCCGTGCTGCCCGCCAGCGTGCGCAAGCGCGTCGTGGTGGAAGCCTCCGGCTCCTTCGGCTGGCACAAGTACTCCGGTTTCGACGGCGCCACGATCTCCATCGACCGCTTCGGCGCCTCCGCCCCCGGCCCCCTGTGCCTGGAGAAGTTCGGCTTCACAGTGGAGAACGTGGTGGCGACGGCGAAAGGGCTGGGGTGAGATTGCTCAGTCAGCATTGATGAATCCATACAGCGTCCCGATCCAGATCGGGGCGCTTTTTATTAGAGATAAAACTGGAACGCCAATTCTTTCGAGGCTGCACAGAAGCAACAGCTCAGCGCCGATCGGAGCAGCGCAATGACGTGAAGAGCATTTTGGGCCTTGGAAAACGCAAAGACACCTTGAGGCTGATCATGGCAAAGCTGGCCCATTGAGCCAAGGCCAAGGCCTCAATCAGCATGATATTCCCAAGCAAGTCTGCCGAAAATCCCTGAGATCACTGCAGCACTTTTTGATTATCAATGGCCTGCCTTAGCGCTTCCTGCGCCCCATGAGCAAGCGAGGCGAACCAATAACACAAAAGGCATCATTCACAAGTTCCAATATTTGCCGGGAACAGCATAGACGGTGAAGCGGGTATAGATACAGAATTCTTCCCCACAAGGGAAAGCCAAGAAGGGTTACCCCAAGCGGGCACGAATACCCTTGAGACCTTCTTGACGAAGCACTTCCCATGCGCGACGGGTGAGGGATCGTCCGGTTTTCGGATCAGCAATGGCACGGAGCAGGAGCTCCGAGGCGCGCATCTTGCCCATGGCCCCTGGGTTGGAGCCTAGAAAGCCTGGAGTCAAGGGCCGAGCAAGAGCACGCAAGGCTTCAGCAGTCGATCCATCCCGAACCAGTGCTGGATACTCGATTGCCGCTCTGTTGAGCCACCATTGCTCATACCCACCAAGCGCGAACGGATCTGAATAGCTGGCCTGAAGATCGAGGCGATTACGATACACTGCCCGCTGCTCGATGCTGATCGGTGCACCTGAGTCAAACACCGCAAAAGCCCATGGCCGGTGGGTCAGCGGATCACTGGCAAGCGGGCGAATCTGATCGCTATACCAAGAAACCAAGCGCTTCATCGCAGGATTATCACCGCCATTCTTGGCAGCCATGATGCGATGAGCGCCACTATCAAAACCGGTGAAATGATAAAAGCCCAACGGCTCACCATCAACAGAATAGTCGCCATCTGCATTGACGACCAGATCTCTCGTCGTGATATTCCACGTGGCCAGATTATGGCGACCCGAACGCATTATGGCCACCCCAGGAAAGAAAGCAGGAACCAGGTCGATCCAACGCTGATCCGTAAATAAACCATTGGGAATATCATCGCGACAAAAATAATAAGTACGCTCGGCCCACCAGCGCGCGAAAGCCAGGCCAACAGGAGTATTGCCCACCGCAACAAAGCCCAGGTTGTAAATACCGTGCTTAAGGCTGCAAATCTCGTTATCGATTACTGCAGCCAAACTGCTCTCGGGCTTTGTTTGGTGCGGAGTCAAGACAATCGAAGACTCATCAAGAGCATCAAGGATGTCGTGAAGCGGAGAGAAGACAACGGTGTCTGGATCGAGATAAATCACCTTGCCACCTTCACCACTCAGCTTGAGCAAGTACTCCAGCATCCAAGGCTTGATCGCCGTTGCCAGCTCGGTGATCGCGTGACAAAAGCACCAACCCTGCCAATCAGGGATAGCAAGCTGATCCGCAGGCGTAATGAAATCGAAAGGCTCTGCACTCGTATCGAGATCCTCAGGAAGCGTGTCGGCAAGAACCAGATGCAAGGTCCAATCAGGATGAAACTGACGAACAGAGTTGAAGAGAATACGCACCTTTGGCAGATAATTAACAGCCGCGCTGGTGAAGACGTGCACTGAAGAATTCATGACCTACTGAGCCTCTTGTAAATTGTAAGAAGTCTTGAGAAGCTGGCGCAATTCTTGCAATATTAGACGTGGATCGCTCGAGCTGAGCACCCAACCCTTATGATGATTTTTTACGCGTTCCGCTTGCGCCCCAAGATTAAGGCAGGCCAATGGAAGATCAAGCTCAAGAATCTCTTGAGTGACATAGGAAAACGTTTCAGGCCAAACCGAGGGGAACAACATGACATTGGCACCAGATTGTTCAATCATCTTTGCCAGTTCACTGTGCTTATATGGTCCGCTTTGCTGGACAATAGCTGAGTTCACGCCAACCTCCAGACTCCCGATAATAGCGATACGTTCATCGGAACCTTCGCGTTGAATTTCTTGCGCAAGTCCGCGAACAACCTCAGCACCCTTATGGAAGCCAATCTGGCCGACAACTCCGATGACGAGCTTACTGGATTGGCGGACTTTCACCGTATCACCATTCAGATAGTCTACGGCGTGGGGCTGAACAGTGATGGCACGGCCCTCTAACCAATTAAAGCCATCAGGCCAGAATTCATAGGCCTGACGCAATATTTGCACACTGCTTTCGGAAAAAGCTATCACTTCATCAGCCTCCCGCAACAAAGGTCCCCATAATTCTCGCCACTGGCCAACGTCGCCGGAGTATAAACTGGTAAATCCATGCGGGTTCCGATGCAAGCAAGAACGGCAGCTCTGGAGATTCGGGATCCCACAATAGTGTCCATCAGAATGAATCAGAAAATGAGAGGGGCAAATACTGAAAAAGTCATGAACAAGAACAGTCAAGTGCGCGCCATGGCTCCGCCGCAGGTGCAACAACAAGCCAGGGATTAGCTCTGGCTCGACAAAAGAAACAGCTGTATTATATGTAACCGTAGCGAGCGAGATCTGGGAAAGGGCTTTAAGAAGTTCACTCTCATGGCTCAAGGCAAAACGCTGCTGTTGATGTGCTGTATCTACGACCAGCATTGGCTGGAGGCTGCCGAGATGATAAGTCAGCGTCAGGACAGCAGAACCAGCCTGAAGCCATGGCTCCACCATCCTCTCTCGATAGTGATTGGCACCACCACCAAGCCGATGATCAACCACGAGATGGATGCCAGCATCAAGATTGGCACCAAGATCGAGGAGCGTGCTGCGGGTGAGTACATGGGGCAGGGGCTTCTGCGGCGCACCCACCAGCTGGCGACGCAACTTTTCATAGAGGCTAGCGAACTGGCCATTCCTGAGCAGGCGGATGGCACGCTTCACATAAACAAAGAACTGAAACCATGCGGCCTTTCTGCGTTGCGACGCTGACGGTGACAAAAATAGCCGGAAACGCGCGATCGGAATAACGTACTCCACCACATCCTGCCCATCCGCAAGAATACCACTGAGCATAAGCTTGTCATCGTGGCCAGGCTGACGAGGCAAGGCACCAACTCCTACAAATCCAGCATAAAGGGAGTGCTGGTATTGCTGGTATGCCTGGTGCACATCAGGTCTGGGGTTACCTGCACTGAGTGAAAAACCCCCAACAAGATGACCACTGGCATCAAGCAGCTGCAGTTCCAACTTTTCGAGAGACTGATCAGGGATGAGGCACCAACCGTTGATGAACACCCGGCGATCACGCAGCTGGAATTCTTCGAGTTGCCAGATTTCCCTCATCGCTCTGGACGAGGCTCGAGCTGCAGCCATGGGTGTCTTGCTGTGAGTAGACGATTCAGCGTGCGCACAGACTTCAGCGTAGAAGTTAGCTGCATGGACGAAGGATGTCGATTATAAATCGCAAGGCGCTGTGGACAGACGATGCCGTGAAAACCAGCATCAATCAGCTTGCACCAGAAATCATAGTCTTCCCAGCCATCTGGGATATGGCTGAATCCTCCCACCGCCTGCCAATGCGATCGACGGACCAGAGCCATGGCATCAATCTGGTTTCCATGCCGCAGCGCCTCCCGTTGCCATGGAATTCTGGTAAGCAGGGCCCTATCGGGCTGCTCGGAAGAGACCACTTCACTGCGCAACTCGACCAAGGGGTGGACGACTGCCGTCTCGGGAGGACTAGTACGGGCCAGCGCCAAGCACAAGGCCACAGCCTCTGGCTCCAAATTGTTGTCAGCATCCAGCACAAAGCACCAATCTGCCTCGGCAGCAGCAAATGCTGTGTTGCGTGCGGCCGCTAGGCCACCGTTCACAGCATGCCGAAGCAACAAGGCCCTGCGAAATCGCCGCCCATACTCTTCAAGCCAGCGGCAAACGATCTGCTCTCCTCCATCCGTGGAGGCATCATCAACCACGATGAGCTCCAAGCCTGCGTGCGTCTGCCGATATACACTATCCAATGCGGACAGAATGCAATCACCGTAATTATACAGGCTCACACAAACTGCCGCCGTGGGGAGTTGCAATCTCTCTCCACCGGCCGAACTCCCATGATCCCACAGCACATCAGGCTGCGGAGTAGGCGTGGGGCAGAGAGGCGATAGGGGTTGACCACTGCGAGCCCAGGCCAATTCGACCTCCAGGCCTTCCGAATCAATCAGACCATCGATCAACAAAGGCGGAACCCAGCCTTCATCACCCTCTCCCTCGGGGCGATCCAGTGCACTGAAAGGCTGGGAGTGGTATTCATAGTCAGTCGGACTGAGGCGAATCAGCTGCAGACCACAGCGGTTGCAGGCATTGAGCCAGCCTGCCAGCAGGCGAGCTGCGATCGCATCGGGTACGTGCATGTCGGCAAAGCCGGGCAACCCCCAGTTCGGTGACTGGAGCTGATGCTCCCAGCGTTCACCCGCACTCCCCAGGCAAAGGCGATGACCATGCTCCCGAAGGAAGCTGGGAGCCGGAAGGCCGAACATTCGGCTTGCCGACGCATCATCGTAACCCCGATCCAACCAACCACTGCTGGCTGCTTGAGGATCCAACCAATAAGCACGAAGACCTAGTTCACGCAGTTGAAGAACACGCTCAATGCTGGGATCAAGCACAAAGGCGACTCTGCGCAGTTGCTCTAGTGCTCCACTATCACGACTCAAGGCAACGGGCTGTAAGTGAAGCCCCACGGCGTAGGCATGACTACAGTCACTGATCTGGAAATTGGGGGGTAGCGAGCAGCGGTGTAGCCACGCATGGATCGTCCAGTGGCAAGGGGTGGCCCCATAGCCCACAACAACAAGTCGACATAGTTCCGGCAGGGATGGCGGCGACGACAATGGCTGATACCGGCGCCAGCCAACAGGCAGCCAAGCCTCAATCTGTTGCGAACAGCTCAACAATGAGGTTCTTAGTAACTGGCGCAAGCCTCGATGAATGGAAAACGTCACAAATCTTTCCAGTCGGCTGGGGCCATCGTCGAAGAAGATACAGAAAGCGACATCTTCGGATGCAAAATTGCTAATTTGCCCCTCCCAGACTTTTGCCCGGGCTCTAGGCTGGCAATCAAAGCGCTGCCCGAATCGTCCGGAATTTTACACCGAGAGAAGCTGGGCAAAGTCGTTATCTGCCAGAAACCTGATTGGCGAAGACCACCCTTGTTGACACTGTTGACGTTGTATTATAGCGTGAGTGAAGGTTTGGCGTTGCAGACGCACGAACAAAACGAACTCACAGTCCCCGAAGAACTCAGGGCAACATCTGTTTCTGTGATCCCTGCACCAACACCATCGCCGTGGGCCATGCTGCCCGACGCGTCGGGGGCAGCAGCGCTGTGGCCAAGGGGAAGATTGGCACGTCCAGCAGCTCGATCATGTGCGACGAAGCCACCCCTCGGACAAAGCCTAAGCACATCTCTCGAGCTTCACCCATGGCATCCCCGACCAACTGCGCGATGCTCTGTATACCGTCGCCACTGCCGGAAGTTCTACTGACAGGGTTGGGATGGGCAACAGACCAACCACACAACAACCAAATTCACTTGAGCATGTTGCCAAGCCGTCGCAGCATGCCACCATGCCACCAACGCTGAGTCTGACGCATCGCCAGTTGCTCGGCTTCCAGATCCCGGACGCTGGCCCTGCAATCCTCCAGTGAAGCAGCAAGCATCCTGCCTTGTTCAAGGATGGTCAGCAATTGTTGCCCTTGGGTCTCCTGATTTAGCAATAGTTCCTGCCTACATTCAGATAGCTCTACACCCTGATCCGCCAGGCACCGCTCGCGCTCTGCCAACTGCACCTTGAGTTCCTTCCATTGAGCAAGGATCGCCTGCATTTGCTCCTGTTGGGCATTCTGATTGCTCAGCAGTTCCCGCCAGCTTTCCGAAAGGTCAGCATCCCGTTGAGCCAGACCTCGCTCGCGTTCCGCTAGGAACATCTCCAAGCTGTGCTGGTGATCCAGGATGGACTGCAGCCTTTGCTGCTGCTCCTCCTCAGTCTGCTGCAACTGTTGCCGGCAGTCTGAAAGAGCAGCATCCCGTTCCGCCAGACCACGATCGCGTTCCGTCAGCGACAGTTCCAGGCTGTCCCGATGATCCAGGATGGCCTGCAGCTGTCGCTGATGCTCCTGCTCAGCCTGCTTAAACTCTCGCCAGCAATCCGCAAGGGCAGCATCCCGTTCAGCCAGGCCCCGATCGCGTTCTGTCAGCGACAGCTCCAGGCTGTCCCGATGATTCAGAATCACTTCCAGCTGGCGCTCCCTTTCTTCGAGATTGTGCTGCAACTGCCGATGGAGAGTGCCGAGGGCGTACACCCCTTCCAGGTAAGCCTCCGGCTGCGGATCCCACACGCTCACCCGCTGCTGCACGGCTCTAGCCCCGTCTTCGCCTGGATCCAGGTGCCTGTTGCGGGCGCCTGCGAGAGCCCACCGCAGACCGGCCACTTCACAGGCGTGAGCCGTGAGTCGCTCCAAAGCATGAAGAGGGGTGCCATCAATCAGCAAGGGCTCGGGGGGCAGCGGCTCAAGCACAGCCAAGGCACCGACAAGGGGGGCGAGTGCAGCCGGCCGGGCCCAGAACATCATGCCCGGGGGGAATACCAGCGGAGCCTGAATATCCAGGGCTCGACCTGGCCACAGGGCCTGGACGAGGCAAGAAGCGATTTCAAAGTTCGCACCCCAGTTGAGATAAGGGCGAATGAGTTCGGAAGGTAGGGGCATCACCAGACCCAGACCGGGATCCGTGCTGAAAGCCTGGATCAATGCACCGACCCTGTCAGCATCGCCGATCAGGCCGGCCAGAAGATCATTCAACCAATCAGGGCCGAACGACTTGTGGATTGTGCGCTTGGTATGAAGATGAAGAACTAACTGGCAATTGCCCAGGAAAGGCACGCCATCTCGGAGAAGCGGAATGACATTGCGCCCCCGATTGGGCATGACGCGAATATCGAACCGCTGCTGCCACCGAGGAGAGGAATAACGCGCCAAAATCTCTGCCAACGCATGCTGCTTAGCCCCAGTATCTGTTGTGATTAACAGGTCGAATGGTGGCAATGCTTGCTGAAGTAAGCCGATGATTTGGTCGGCCTCCGTCAGATAAAAAGCATGAAGATGAACACCAAGCCGGATCTCGGAAGGCGAAGGATTCTGATTCTTGCCGCCAAGATCCAGAGTCAGACACCGCTCCAGCCCCGGGGATGGCCGGAGAGTCGGAGCACCGCAGACCCCGGCTACATTCAACTCATAGTCGCCTGCTTCCACCCAAGCGGGAGCGGCGGCAGCGGCGGCAGAAGAGTCGAGGTCCACGAGTAAACCCATTCCGCTATATTATTGCACAAGAACGACCCACTGGCACTAAAGCTGGACAGCGCACACAGCTTCAGAAAGAGGCGTGCAGCGCCAATTGCCTGGCGCTTCGGATGCGCATTCATGCATGCGGAGGCGGCAGACTCGACGACGCGCCCCATAGTTACGAATGGCAAACCACAGGGAAGAGGAAAGTCCAGCGTTCCTGAGCCGCATGAAAACTACACACGGGCGTGAGCGTGCAAGATGAGACCTCATCGCCTTGTCAGCTGACACTAAAAAATAACTGACTTGATTAGGCACTAAGCGCCTAAACGTACCATCTTGCATCAAGCAGGGAGGGGCAGAATCCATCCCCAGCGCTGATTTTCAAGGCCGCCACGGGCTTCCAACGGCGCCTCCCACCCAATCAAAAGGGTGAAGGCTTTAGCAATCGCCACCAAGGCCCATCGCGGGGCCGCAGAAAAGTGGAGACGACATCACGTCGAGTTTATGCTAAGTTAACATCGAAGTGCAGTAAAGCTGACATTAATGACTTCCACACCAGGCTCAGTGCAACGACGCCTCGGAAGGTCGGCTGTCGCAGTCGCATCGCTTCTTGCCCTTGCCGCCTGCTCCCAGCCTGGCAGCACACCAAAGGCCTCAACCACCGCTTCCCTGCCTACCGAGATGCCAGCCCCTTACCGCACCTGGGCTCGGAGCACGACTGTCTCGGCCTGTGGCTTTGATCCAGTCCGAAATGGGCCAGAAGGGAATAGAAACCTCAGCGGATGGGCTGTGATCAATGCCGCCACTGGCGAGGTGCCTGAAGCGTTCATTCTCCAGATCGAACAAGGTAGCACGACTTACTACATTCCCACCAAGCCGGCAGATCGTAAAGACATCGCCACTCGGCTGAAGAATCCGTCACTCATTCGCAGCGGCTTTACGGCCACGCTACAACCAAAGTCCATTAAACCGCCTTTTTCGGCGACCATGCTACTCGCCTTCCAGAAAAAGCTATTTCCTTGCGGATACAATACAACCGTTAAGTAAAAACCTTCCACGCTCTCTGCACAGGAGAGATCGACTGGGCGAGCATGACAAAATAGCTAGACGCAGCGACTAAAGTCCATGCTCAATGGCTTGCATAGCCTGGCCGCCAGACACAAAATCTAGCGGTCAGGAATCGCAATCTCTACCATGCCTCGCCCATGCTTCCTGCAGAGGCATTAAGCAAACGTCCAAGGCGATACATGAATGATTTCGTATGGACCGAACCTCAGGCAGGCTCATCGGCGCTCGAAATCCGATTTACCGTGCTGCCATCTCAGCTATATGCCGGATTAAATCTGCTTGACCGCAGCAACATTTGCGATTTCTGTCTGGGGATTGCTGTGCCACACCCATCCCTGGGAGCTTTTTTCTATGAGGCTTTGAGTGAACTGGCTGGCCAGATGGGTCGGCCACGCTGGCTGTTACAGCTGGATCTCCAGCAGTAAATCTAGGCAGCTACTCCCAGTGCGCCGGTCAGGCATTGGAACCCCATGGGAAGAGCATGATGGCCTGCCCTCCCCACCCCGTTATTCAGCCGACCTTAGCCACATCACTACTGAGGGTTGCCAGCACCTCCTCCAACCCCGCCAGATCCTCATCGGTGATCTTGGTTTGCATCGGGCAGTGCTTCGGCCCGCACATCGAGCAGAACTCCGCCTGTTTGTAGATGTCCGCCGGCAAGGTTTCGTCGTGGTACTCGCGGGCGCGCTCAGGATCCAGCGAGAGATCGAACTGCTTGTTCCAGTCAAAAGCGTAGCGGGCGCGGCTGAGTTCGTCGTCGCGATCGCGGGCGCCGGGGCGATGGCGGGCGATGTCGGCGGCGTGGGCGGCGATCTTGTAGGCGATCAGGCCCTCACGCACATCCTCGGCATTGGGCAGGCCCAGGTGCTCCTTGGGGGTCACGTAGCAGAGCATCGCCGTGCCATACCAGCCGGCCATCGCCGCACCGATGGCGCTGGTGATGTGGTCGTAGCCGGGGGCGATATCGGTGACGAGGGGGCCGAGCACATAGAAGGGGGCCTCGCTGCACTCCTCCATCTGCTTTTTGACGTTGAATTCGATCTGATCCATCGGCACATGGCCCGGACCCTCCACCATCACCTGGATGTCGTGCTCCCAGGCGCGGCGGGTGAGCTGGCCCAGGGTTTTGAGCTCCGCCAACTGGGCGGCGTCGGAGGCGTCGTGCTGGCAACCCGGACGCAGGGAGTCCCCAAGGGAGAAGCTGCAGTCGTAACGCTTGAAGATTTCGATGATGTCATCGAAATGGGTGAACAGGGGATTCTGCTTGTGGTGATACAGCATCCACTGGGCCAGGATGCCGCCACCGCGGCTCACGATGCCGGTGAGGCGACCCTTCACCAGCGGCAGGTGCTCAATCAGCAGGCCGGCATGAATCGTTTGGTAGTCGACACCCTGCTGACAGTGCTTCTCAATAATGTGCAGGAAATCGTCAGCGTCCAGCTTCTCGATGGAGCCATGCACGCTCTCGAGCGCTTGGTAGACGGGCACCGTGCCGATGGGCACCGGCGAAGCATGAATGATCGCCGTGCGCACCTCATCGAGATTGACGCCGCCAGTGGAGAGGTCCATCACCGTATCGGCGCCGTATTTCACAGCTAGGCGCAGCTTGGCCACCTCCTCATCGAGATCGGAAGCATTGGGGGAGGCGCCGATATTGGCGTTCACCTTGCAGCGGCTGGCGATGCCGATCGCCATCGGCTCTAAGTTGAGGTGATTGATATTGGCCGGGATGATCATGCGGCCGCGAGCCACCTCCTCCATCACCAATGATTCGGGCAGGTTTTCCCGCTTGGCCACATAGGCCATCTCCTCAGTGACTACGCCCTGGCGGGCGTAATACATCTGGGAATAGTTCGCGGTGCCGCGACGCTTCTCAATCCAGGCACTGCGCATGACGGGGGAGGCGAAGAATGGTGGTCCGCGCCAAGTGGCACGAACGGATCGGGGGGCGCAGCCTGAGTTCGTTTCCACTTCCCTGCGCCGGCATGACCCGGATCAGGTTCGGAGGGTGTGATCTCAGCCCAGGACGCCGTGGTCGATTGACCCAGCGCCGGGCACCCCTAGTGACTTGCGAAACCTAGCAAGAACACAACAGCACGACGGGTTTCTGAGCCCTTCAGCCCTGCAGCCCATCGAGCGACGCCGCCACCACCCGGTGATCGCCATCGGCCTGCAACCCCTGCAACAACTGCCGCGCCTGGGTCGCCGTGGCCCCATCACCCTCCCGCACCAGCCGACCCAGCACCTCGGCGCCACCCACCCGCACCGTGCCATCGCCATCGGCGATCGCCAGTTGGGCCAGCTCCAGCAGCCAGGCCATCGGGATGGCGGGCTGCTCAGCCAGAGCCGAGAGGATGCTGCAGCGCACCAGCCACTGGCCATCGCGCTCAAAAGCCGCACGCAGCAGCGGCCAGGCGCGCTCCACCCCATAACTGGCGAGGGCATTGGCCGCTTCGGCGCGCACATTGGCGTCCTCATCGTCCGTCAGCACAGCCTCCAGCGCTTGCCAACCGGCCTCGCTGCGCTTCACCCCCAACCCGGCCGAGGCGATCGAGCGGATCATGAAGGTGGTCTGCTCCAGGCCCAGCAACAGCAGCGGCGTTGCCTGTTCCACCTCCAGCGCCCGCAAGCCCACCAGGGCCGGCATCGCCCGGCTGGGATCGCCGGAGCTGATCGCCTCCCGCAGGGCGGCCAGATCGGGGGCGGGGGAGGAAGGATCCATCAGGCGCGGCTTGTTCAGCCGCCTTCGGCAGTGTGGCCATCGTCGCGCAGGGCGCGCAGCAGCTCACGGCGGCGACGGCGACGGCGCACCCAGCTGGTGGCCAGCAGACCGATGCCGATCCCCAGGGCCGGCAGAGCCTGCACCCGTTCGCTGGCGGGTCGCTGCAACAGGGCCAGCAGGGCCAACAGGATCAACAACGGCGAGGACAGGGCCAGCAGGGCCCGCCGGCGGGACGCCGGGCTCATCCCCAACCCCTGGGCCATCGCCGCATCGCGCTGGGTCTCGGCGGCGTTGTTCACACCGGTTGTTCCATCCAGCGCAGCAGGCTGAGGGTGAGCACCTCCACCCCCACCGCCAGGCAGCCCTCATCCGGGTTGAAGGCGTTGCTGTGCAGCGGCGTGCAGCCCTGCGGCCCCGCCACCCCGAGGCGAAACATCGTGCCCCGGCTGCCCTCGAGCAGGGCGGCGAAATCCTCGGCGCCAAGGGAGGGCTGCTCCAGCCACTGCACCCGACTGCGGCCCAGCAGCTCGGTGGCCGCATCCGCCACCAGAGCGGTGAGCGCCGGATCGTTGTGCACCGGCGGCGAGATGGTGCGGTAGTGCACCCGCGCTTCGCCGCCGTGACCCCGGCAGAGGGCCTGCACCGTTTCCTCGATCCAGGCCGGCAGCTGGGCATGCAGCTCCAGATCCAGGCAGCGCACGGTGCCGAGCAGACGCACATGGTCGGCGATCACATTGAAGGCCTTGCCCCCCTCGATCCGCCCGAAACTCACCACCACCGGATGCAGGGCATCCAGCTGCCGGCTGATCGCCTCCTGCAGACCACTCACCACCCGGGCGGCGATCCAGATCGCATCCGTGCTCTGGTGCGGCCGGGCTCCATGGCCGCCTTCGCCGAGCACCTCCACCTCCAGCTCTCCGGCCGCCGCCGTGAAGCTGCCGCTGCGCACGCCGATCGTGCCCACCGCCAGGCTCGGGAAGACATGCACGCCAAACAGAGCCTGCACCCCCTCCATGGCGCCATCGGCCTTCATCCAGGCCGCCCCTTCCGCCGTTTCCTCCGCGGGCTGGAAAATCAACCGCACCCGGGCTGTGAGGCGCTCGGGCACCGAGGCCAGCAACTGGGCCACCCCCAATCCCACCGCGGTGTGGATGTCGTGGCCGCAGGCATGCATCAGGCCCTGACGGCTGGAGGCGTAATCGAGCCCGGTGCGCTCTTCGATCGGCAACGCATCCATGTCGCAGCGCAGGGCCACCAAGGGCCCATCCACGGGGCCCAGCTCCGCCAGCACCCCCGTGCGGCCAACGCCTTCGCGCACCTGCCAGCCCCAGCGGCGCAGTTCGCCCGCCACCAGCGCGGCGGTCTGCTGTTCATGGCCGCTGAGCTCGGGATGGCGATGCAGATGGCGCCGCAACAGCAGCAGCTCCGGCAGGGCCTGCGCCAGGGTCTGATCCAGACCCAGCTGCTGCCACAGCAGCGGCACGGGCTGCGGCGGCAGCGGCGTCACGGGGGGGTCAGCAGAGAGGGGCAGGATCATGGACAGGAGCGGGGGGCTTCAGGAGGCCAGGTGCAGGAACTGGTCGAGAGCCTGGATCGGCACGGGGGGCCACCGCCGTATCTGCTGCAGCCATTCTCCCTGGCGATAGCGGGGATCGAGGCCGGAGGCGGCGGCCCAGTGGCTCTCGGCTTCGCCCCGGGCCCCCTTGCTCCAGAGCAGGGCCGTCAGGCCGGCGCGGGCGTCGGCGAACAGCGGGTAACGGCGGATCAGGTTGCGCAGCTGCTGCTCGGCTGCCGGCAGATCCCCCTGCTGAAAGGCGGCCAGGGCGGCACTGGAGCGGGCCATGGCGAAACCGGGGCGGGCCAGGGCCGCCTGCTCGAAGCAGTCGCGGGCGGCGGCCCAGTCGCCGAGGGAGCCCGCCACATTGCCGAGGTTGTACAGGGCCGAAGCGTCAGCCGGATCCCGCTCCAGCACCCAGTGGTAATCGGCGGCGGCCGCATCCCAGCGGCCGAGGGCCTCCTCGGCGGTGCCGCGGTTGAGATGGGGATCGGCATTGACCGGATCGAGCTGCATCGCCCGGTCCTGGGCGGCGATCGCCGCCTCGGCATCGCCCAGGGCCAGCAGCACATTGCCGCGGTTGCTCCAGGCGGAGGCGTCCTCAGGGGCCAGCTCGAGAACGCGATCCCAGAGCGGCAACGCATCGCCGAAACGGCCATCGCGGCTGGCCGTCAGGGCCTGATCAAAGAGTTGCGGCAGAGGCAGAGGCGGCGGTGCCTTGGACGGCGGCGGGCTGGTGATCGCTGGGCGCCAGGCTTCAGCCTGGACGGTGGCAGGCGTCGTCAGCAGCAGAGCCAGGGCGCAGACCAGAGCCAGGGCTGCCGCCAGCCAGGGGCGCCCCCACCCCCCCGGGACAGGGGCCTTCATGCCGCCAGCTGGGCGGGCCAGCCGAGATGGGTGCGACCGGCGGCGGTGACCAGCCGGCCCCGGGGGGTGCGCTGCAGCAAGCCCTGCTGCAGCAGAAAGGGCTCGATCACGGTTTCGAGGGTGGTGGGGTCTTCCCCCAGGCCTGCCGCCAGGGTTTCCAGCCCCACGGGTCCGCCGCCATAGCCCTCCAGCATCAAGGTGAGCAGGCGCCGGTCGCTGGCATCGAGGCCGCGGCCATCAACCCGATGCAGGCTCAGCGCCTCCTGCACCAGAGCGACGCCGATGTGGTCGTGGCCCTGCACCGACGCCACATCCCGCACCCGCCGCAACAGGCGATTGGCGATGCGAGGGGTGCCGCGGCAGCGGCGGGCCACCTCCAAGGCACCCTCCTTGGCCAGCTGCAGCCGCAGCAGGCCGGCGGTGCGTTCGACAATCGCCTGCAGATCGTCCAGTTCATAGAACTCCAGCCGCTGAATCAGCCCGAAGCGATCGCGCAGCGGCGAACTCAACGCCCCGGCCCGGGTGGTGGCGCCCACCAAGGTGAAGGGGGCGATCGGCAGGCTGCGGGTGCGGGCCATGGTGCCCTTGCCGACGGTGAGATCCAGCCGGTAGTCCTCCATCGCCGGATAGAGCAGCTCCTCGGCGATGCGGTTCAGGCGGTGGATCTCATCGATGAACAGCACCTCATGGGCCTGGAGGTTCACCAGCAACCCGATGATGTCGCGCGGGCGCTCCAGGGCCGGAGCACTGGTGATGCGGCAGCGCACCCCCAGCTCCTCGGCCAGCACCAGGGCCATGGTGGTCTTGCCCAGGCCCGGCGGACCGTGCAACAGCACATGATCGAGCGGCTCACCCCGGCTGCGGGTGGCCTCCACGGCAATGGCCAACACCTGTTTGAGTTCGCTCTGACCGATGTAGTCGGCGAGGCGGCGGGGGCGGAGGGAGTCTTCGCGGCCTGGCGTCTCGCTGCGCGCCGCCTCCAATTGCTCCTCGGCGACGGCCGCTGGATCCACGAGCCTGGTTTCTGCGGCGGCGATGGCACCCTGGCGAGCAGCGGCCACGCCACCGGAGGCGGCTGGCCGCCGGCGCCCCCCCGGTGGCGTGGCCGCTCCTGAAGAAATGATCGCCATGGGTGGAGGGTACCGGCCCCTGCCTAGGGTCGGGGAACATTGCGCAGTCCCGGGGGAGGCGATGGCCAAGGGGCCCGGCAGAAAGGGCGGCACCAAAGCACAGGACCCCGCCCACAAGCTGCTGGCGGACAACCGCTTCGCGCGCCATCAATACGAGATTCTCGAAACCCTGGAGTGCGGCATCGAGCTGCTGGGGACGGAAGTGAAATCGATCCGCGCCGGCCAGTGCAACCTGCGCGATGGCTTCTGCCTGATCAGGAATGGCGAGCTGCAGCTGCACAACGTGCACATCTCGCCCCACAGCCACGCCGGCCGCTTCTTCAACCACGAGCCGTTGCGGGTGCGCAAACTGCTGGCCCATCGCCGCGAGATCGACAAGCTGCGCATCGCCCTGGAGCAGAAGGGCCTCACCCTGATTCCGCTCAATGTCCATCTCAAGGGCTCCTGGATCAAGGTGAGCCTGGGCCTGGGTAAGGGCCGCAAGCTGCACGACAAGCGCCACGAGGAGAAGCGCAAGACCGAAGCGAAGGAGGCCCGCGCCGCCATCGCCCGTCTTTAAGGCGCAGGGGCCGCCGGTACCGGCGGCGGCGGCTCCACCGGCGGCGGGGGCGTCGCCGACCCGTTGGCGGGAGCCGCTTCCTGCCCAGCGCCGGCCTCGCCGCCCGGCGCTGCCTCGGGTGCCGTGGTGGCCTCGCCGCTGGTGGGAGCCGGCGTGGCCGGCGCTGGCGGCGGATCGGCCCGCAACGACAGCCGGATCATCGCCGGCGCCACGCCTTCATTGGTGACCAGCAGCTGCACCGGGGAGGATTTCTGGGAACCGAGCGTGACCACCCGCAGCGGCCCCTTCGGCTCCAGCAAGATGCCATCGGCCCCATAGACGCTCATCTGCAACAAGGGCGTGCCATTGATCCCCAGGGCCAGACCATGGGCCGCCGGCAGGCGGATGGCGAACAGGCGCGCCCCACTGGCGGGCACATCGGCGGACAACACCTGAGTACGGCCCGAGGCCGCCTCGATCGGATCGATCCTGACGTTCTCCAGCACCTGTTCGGCAGCCGCATACCAGAGCTGGCGGTAGGGCTCATCGGGGATGTCCTGGCCGGAGCGTCCCGGCAGCAGGTTCTGGGCACTGGCGGAAACCAGCTGCCGTAACACCTCGGTGCTGAGGCCCTGGCGTAGCAGGTTCTGCTGGCGCTGTTGCCAGTCCCCCTGGCTGAAACTGCCCAGCCGGCGGCGCACCGCCAGCGGCAATTGTTCCACCCGGGCCAGCCACTCCTGGGCCTGCTCATTCCACACCTTGCGCAGCGGCGCATCCTCGAGGCTGTCGCTGGGCAAGCGGCCGCGCCGTTCGGGGTACTGGGCCAGCAGGCTGGCATCCACCAGCTGCAGGAACCAGCTGCGATCCACCTGAATCGCCCGCAATCGATCCAGCAGCTGCTGGCGCTGATCCACCTCGGCCGGCGGCAGGCTGCTGGGTTGCTCGCTGGTCTGGTCGGTGCGGGGTGCCGGCAGCTTGTCGCGACCCAACCACCACCAACCCAGGGTGGTCCCCACCACCGCCGAGAGCACCAGGGCGATCAGCACCGGCCAGAGCCCTCCCTCCGCAGCCTCTTCCCGCTCCTCATCACGGCGACGCGCCAGGGAGGGCTGGGGGCGGGGCGGCGCGATCGCCGGCAGCAACACCGCCGGGGCGGGGGTCTGGGCGGCCTGCGGGGTCTGCGGCGCTGGCGAATCCGGCTCCGTCCCGGCGGACTCCGGGCCAGGGGGCAACTCGGCGCCGCCGTCCTGTGGGGCCGGCTCTGGCGCTTCTGCCGCCGGAGCTTCAGCCGCAACGGCGGCAACAGCTTGCTCAGCCACCACCGGCGCTGGGGCCGCGGGCACCAGCGCCACGGTGCGGTCGGCCCGGGCCACCGGCCCGGTGCTCTCGGGCATCTCCAGGGATTGAAAGGCCACCAGCGCCTGACCGGCCGAGGCGAAGCGCCGGGCGGGATCCCGCTCCAGCAGCCGCTGCAACTGGGCCAGCAGGGCCGGTTCCGGCTCCAGGCCTAGCGGCCAACGCCAGGCGAGGCTGGCCGGATCCAGGAGGTTGCCCGGCGGTTCACCGGCCAACAGCACCAACGCCATCACCCCCAGGGCATGGAGATCCATCCAGGGCTGGGCCGGCTCGCCCCGGAGCAGCTCGGGTGGGGCATAGCCCGGGGTAGCACCGGGCACCCCGGCAGCACCGGCGCCAGCGGCCGCCAGACCCCGCACCAGGCCGAAGTCCAGCAGCACCGGCAGCCCGTCGCTGTCACGCCGCAGCAGGTTGTCGGGGCTGAGATCCCCGTGCAGCAGATCCTGGCTGTGCAGCGCCGCCAGCACCGGCAGCAACTGGCGCAGCAGCAGCAGCACCTCGCCAGCCCCGAACACCATCTGGCGCTCGCGCCGGGCCTCCAGCAACTGGCCGTAGGTGCGGCCGCTCTGCCATTCGCGCACCAACCAGAGCTGGCCCTGCTCCTGGATCACCGCGCCGAAGCGGGGCACCTGGGGATGGAGCACCCCCTGGAGCCGGCTCCAGAGCTCCCGGGCCCGCGCCTGATCCTGCTCGGCCCCCAGCCGCCGCAGGGCCACCGGCGCCTCGGCAGCCAATTGGTCGCGAGCCTGCCAGAGCACGCCCTGGCCCAGAACGCCGGCCGGATCGCCCGTCGGGGCACTGAGCTGGCGTTCCAGTCGATAGCGGGAGCCGATCAGCTCGCCCGCAGTGGCAGAGGACGAGGTCATCAACCACCCACCATTGAGCCGCGCTGGGGCTGCTGCAGGCCGCGGCCAGCGAGCCAGTCGCGGTCGTAGAGGCGGGATCGGTAGCGATCGCCGCCATCACACAGCACCGTGACAATCCGATGGCCCGGGCCCAGGCGACGGGCCGTCTCGACCGCCGCGGCCACATTGATCCCCACCGAGCCGCCCATGAACAGGCCCTCCTTCCACAGCATCTGGTAGATGGTGCCCAGCGCCTGCTGATCGTCAATGCGCACGGCGTCGTCGATGGGCGCATCGGCAAGATTGGCCGTGACCCGGCTGTTGCCGATGCCCTCGGTGATCGAGCTGCCCTCGGCGCGCAACTCACCGCTGGTGGCCCAGCTGTAGAGCGCGCTGCCATCGGGATCGGCCAGCACGCAGCGCACCGCCTCGCGACGCTCCTTCAGAAACAGGGCCACCCCGGCATAGGTACCGCCGGTGCCGGTGGCCGCCACCCAGGCATCGATGCGGCCATCGCACTGCTCCCAGATCTCGGGGGCGGTGCTGTTGTAGTGGGCGCGGCGATTGGCGAGGTTGTCGAACTGGTTGGCCCAGACGGCACCAGGGATCTCGGCAGCGATGCGGCCGGACAGGCGCACGTAGTTGTTGGGATCGGCGTAGGGCACGGCCGGCACCGTGCGCACCTCGGCCCCCAGGCTGCGCAACAGGCCGATCTTCTCCGCCGACTGGGTCTCGGGGATGACGATCAGGGCGCGATAGCCGCGGGCATTGCAGAGATGGGCCAGGCCGATGCCGGTGTTGCCGGCGGTGCCCTCCACCACCGTGCCGCCGGGCCGCAGCTCGCCCGAGGCCTCCGCCTCCATCAGGATGCCGAGGGCGGCTCGATCCTTCACCGAGCCACCCGGATTCATGAACTCGGCCTTGCCGAGGATCTCGCAGCCGGTGAGTTCACTCAGGGCCCGCAGCCGGATCAAGGGCGTATGACCCACGGCCTCGCTGAACCCCTCGCTGATGGCGCCCATGGAGCCAGCCTGCCAAATCGACGTGTGTGGGACGGATCGTAGGGAACATCCCTAACGTCGGGCCCAGAGAGGGCGTAGGAATGGGCTTGCAGAGCGATGCCGGCACGGACCTCGTTGACAGGGTCCTGGCCAACCCGGACCTCAGCCCGACGGATCCCGCCCACGCCGGTCCCGCCCAAGCGGCCCGAGCCAAAACAGCCCTGAGCCCCGGCGCTCCTGACCTCGCCAAGGCCACCGGCCCAGCGCCCCCGGCTCTGATCGCCGGCCTGCGTGAGCGCCTGCGGCAGGTCCGCCAGCACAGCGTCGCCCTGATCGAGCCCCTGCAGCCGGAGGATCTCTGCCTGCAGGGCATGGCCGACGCCAGTCCGCCCAAATGGCATCTCGGCCACACCAGCTGGTTTTTCGAAACCTTTCTGCTGGCGCCCCATCTGCCCGGCTGGCAGGGGGCGGATCCGCGCTGGGGCTATCTGTTCAACTCCTACTACGACGCTGTCGGCGCCCGCCATCCGCGGCCCCAGCGGGGCCTGCTCACCCGCCCGCCGATCGAGGCCGTGCTGGCCTGGCGCCAGCGGATTGATCAAGGACTGGAGGCGCTGCTGAGCCAGCTTGAACAGCAGCCCCTGGCCCAGGCCCAACCGCTGCTGGCGCTGCTGGAGCTGGGGATCCAGCACGAGCAACAGCACCAGGAACTGCTGCTGATGGATCTGCTCGACGGCTTCAGCCGCAACCCCCTGGAGCCCACCTACCTCGACGGAGCCGAGGGCCCGGAGGCGAGCTATCTGGCGGCCAGCCATCGGGGGGTGAGCCTGCCGCTGGCCAGCGCGAGCGCCCCAACGGTGGGCCTGGCGGAGCCAGGCGCTGGCTCCCCTGCCGCCAGCCCCTGGCGGGCCTTTGAGGGGGGCCTGGTGGAGATCGGCCCGGAGCCGAGCGATCCCGCCGCCTTCCACTTCGACAACGAGGCACCGCGCCATCGCCAGTGGCTGGATCCCTTCGCGCTCGCCACGGCGCTGGTCTGCAACGCCGAGATGGCGGCCTTCATCGCCGACGGCGGCTACCAAAGGCCTGAGCTGTGGATGAGTGAAGGCTGGGCGACGCTGCAGCAGCGGCACTGGCAGGCACCCCGCTACTGGCGCGGCGACAGTGAGTTCACCCTGGCCGGCCTGCGGCCGCGCCGGCCCGAGGCGCCGGTGCGCCATCTGAGCTGGTTCGAGGCCGATGCCCTGGCCCGCTGGGCCGGAGCCAGGCTGCCGAGCGAGGCGGAGTGGGAACATGCCAACCGGTTGGCACCCCTGCCCCAGGCCTTTGCGGCCCTGTGGCAGTGGACCGCCAGCCCCTACCGCCCCTATCCGGGCTTCAGTCCCGCCGCCGGCGCCGTCGGCGAATACAACGGCAAGTTCATGTCTTCCCAGTTCGTGCTGCGCGGCAGCGCCTATCTCACCCCCGCCGGCCACGCCCGGCTCACCTACCGCAACTTCTTCCCGCCGGCGAGTCGCTGGATGGCGGCAGGCCTGCGCCTGGCCCGCTGATGGCTGGCTCCCTCGCCCTCGCCGGCCCGCAGCTGATCGATCTGCATCCGCCGGCCGCCGACCTGCGCCGCCTGGTGGTGGCCGGCATGGAGCGCCAGCCGCGCCAGCTGCCGGCCTGGCTGCTCTACGACGACCGGGGCTCCCAGCTGTTCGACGCCATCTGCCAGCAGCCCGAATACGGCCTCACCCGCACCGAAACAGCCCTGCTGCAGCAACGGGCGGCCGAGCTGGCCCAGGCGCTCGGGCCCGGTGTACTGGTGGAGTTCGGCGCCGGCAGCGCCCGCAAGGTGAGCCCACTGCTGGAGGCGCTGCAACCAGACGCCTACGCGGCCCTGGACATCAGCACCGGCCATCTGCGCCAGGCCTGCCGGGCCCTGCAGCAACGCCACCCGACGACGCCGGTGCTGGGCATCAGCTGCGACTACAGCCAGCTGCAGCAGCTGCCGGCCCACCCCTGGCTGGAGCCGCGGCGGCTGGGCTTCTACCCCGGCAGCTCGATCGGCAACTTCAGCCCCGAGGAGGCCGTCACCCTGTTACAGCAGTTTCGGCGGCTGCTGGAGCCGAACAGCCGGCTGCTGATCGGCATCGACCAACCGAAGGCGGTGGAGCGGCTGGAGGCGGCCTACAACGATCAAGCCGGCTACTCGGCGGCCTTCGCCCTCAATCTGCTGCACCGCCTGAACCGGGACCTGGAGGGCGACTTCCGCCCCGAGGCCTTCGGCTACAAGGCCTGGTGGCAGGCGGAACACAGCCGCATCGCCATGGCCCTGATCAGCCGCGAATCCCAGACCGTGACGCTGGCGGGGCGCCGCTGGGCCTTCGCGGCCGGCGAGCCCCTGATCAGTGAATACAGCGTTAAATACACCCCGGACGCCTTCGCCCAGCTGGCGCACCGGGCGGGCTGGCGCCCTCTGCAGCGCTGGAGCGATGCCGCTGAGGACCTGAGCCTGCATCTGCTGGAGCCGGCGGCAGGGACGTCGCTGGCGGATCTGGAGCCAGACTCAGCGCAGCCGCACAACGACCGATGAGCCGGGAAGAGCAACGCCAGGCGATGCGCGGGGTGCGCGAAGACCTGATCGAGGAACTCGAACAGCTCTACCGCCGGGCCTTCGACCGCATCGGCGACCAGGATCTCGGCGAAGGGGCCGTCGCCCGGCTCACCCAGCTGCTGCTGCGCTCCCGCGAGGCGGCGATCACCCCGTTGCAACAGGAAATCGAAGCGCCCCTGATCACCAGCGCCCCTGGCTGGGCGGCTGACGCCGAAGCCCCCAGCGCGCCATGAGCTGGCTGGACGACCTGGAAAGCCGACTGGAGAGCCAACTCGAAGCGTTCCTGCGCTCCAGCCCGACCCAGGAGGCCCTGCTGGCCGAGCAGGAGCGCCAGGACCGCCTGAAGGACTTGCGGCGCCAGCGGCTCGATCTGCAACAGCTGGCCGAGCAGCAGCGCCAGGAGTTACTGCAGCTGGCGGTGGAGATTCGCCAGTGGCAGCAACGGGTGGAGCGGGCGCGAAGCGCCGGTGCCAACGTGTTGGCCAACCGGGCCGAAACCCATATCGGCAGCCTGATGGAACGGGGTCGGCTGCGCTGGCAGGGCCTGGCGGAACTGGGCCAACAGTTCACGGCGCTGGAATGGGAGCTGACCGAACTGGGGGGACGCGGGCAGACCAGCGGCCCCAGCCCCGCCCCGGACCCCGGAGCGGAGCCAGCCAACGCCCCCGGCCAGGACCCCGCCGGGCCGGAACCTGCCAACCTCGACAGCGACTGGGCCGCCTTCGAGGCCCAACAGGACCTGGAACAGCTCAGGCGTCGGATGCAGCGCTGAACCGATCCCAGCCCCCGCCAGCACAGGGCCACAGCCATCTCAACCTGCCGATCCTGCAAGTGGGGCATCCCACCCAGGACAGTGGGGCATCCCACCCAGAACAGGCGGGAATCCGACAGGCACGAACAGCAGTGGTGCCAGAAGCCGAGCTAAAAACGGCTTGGAATTACTTCTTGGGCAGCGGCGGCACCAGACTCACGCCTTCCGGCGGCGGCGTGGGGTCGGGGTCGGCGATCAGCATGTGCTGCAGCACGATCTCGGGCCGTTCACTATCGCGCCAACGGATGCGGTAGGCAGGCATTTTGGTGCCCCGACTGGTGGTCTGCTCCACCGGCTCCATCACCCAGCCACGGCGCGAGCGCCCCTGGGGGTTGCGCTTCACCACGGCATCAGCGTGCTGGAAGCGAAAACCGACGCGCTCACCACTCATGTCTGGGGTGCCCCGATGGGGAAGATTGCCTACTGAAACCATTATCCCATTGCGTCGGATCCCACCTCGGCCCGCCCCTCAGGACGGAGCAGGGGAAAGGCGATCACATCGCGGATCGAGGGACTGTCCGTGAGCAGCATCACCAGCCGATCGATGCCGATGCCAAGGCCGCCAGTGGGCGGCATGCCCACCTCCAGGGCATGGAGGAAATCCTCATCCACGGTCTGGGCCTCGGGATCGCCGGCCCGGCGGCGCTCCTGCTGGGCCTCCAGGCGGCGCCGCTGATCCACCGGATCGATCAACTCACTGAAGGCATTGGCGGTCTCGCGGCCGACGATGAACAGCTCGAAGCGCTCCACCAGGCCGGGCTTGCTGCGATGGGTGCGGGCCAAGGGCGAGTTCTCCACCGGGTAATCGAGCACGAAGGTGGGCTGGATCAGCGAACTCTCCACCCGCTGCTCAAACGCCTCCACCAGCAGCCGGCCAACACTGTCAGCGGCCTCGGGCACCACCAGATCCACTGCCTGCATCGCCGCGGCCGCCTGGGCCCGGCTGCTGAAGGCGTTGAAGTCGAGGCCGGTGGCCCGCTGCACCAGCTCATGCATGGTGGCGCGGGTCCAGGGGGGCGTGAGATCAATGCTGGTGCCCTGGTACTCAATCACCGTGCCGCCGCACACCGCCTGGCAGCAGGTGGCGATCAGGGTCTCGGTGAGCACCATCATGTCGTGGTAATCGGCGAAGGCCTGGTAGATCTCCACCGAGGTGAACTCGGGGTTGTGGCGGGTGCTGATTCCTTCATTGCGGAAGATGCGGCCCAGCTCGTAGACCCGCTCGAAACCGCCCACCACCAGGCGCTTGAGGTGTAGTTCGGTGGCGATGCGCAGGGTGAGCGGCAGATCGAGAGTGTTGTGATGGGTGGCAAAGGGGCGGGCATCGGCCCCACCGGCCTGGCTCTGCAGCACCGGCGTTTCGATCTCCAGGAATTCGCGCTCATCCAGCCAGCGGCGCATGGTGCTCACCAGCAGGGCGCGGCGCCGGAAGGTTTCGCGGGTGTGGGGTGAGACGATCAGATCGAGATAACGCTGGCGGTAGCGCTTCTCCACATCGGCCAGACCATGCCACTTATCCGGCAGGGGCTGGAGCGACTTGCTCAGCATCTGCCAATCGCTCACCTTCACCGAGAGTTCGCCGCGGTCCGTGCGCTTCAAGGTGCCATGCACACCGATCCAGTCACCGGCATCGGTGAGTGTGGTGATCTGACTGAAGATATCGGGATTGTGCGGATGGGCCGTCTCAAGACTGGCCTTGTCGATGTAGAGCTGGATCGGGCCGGTTTCATCGGCCAGGGTGAAGAAGGCGAGCTTGCCCATCACCCGCCGGGTCATCAACCGGCCCGCCACGGCCACCGCCTCGGCTCGCTCCTCCCCCTTGGCCAGATCGGCATGGGCCTGCTGCAGCTGGGCCGTGCGATGGCTGGGGGCGAAGCTCAGCGCATAGGGGGACTGGCCCAGGGCCTCCAGGGCCCGGGCCTTATCCAGACGGGTCTCGCGCAGATCCGACAAGGCGGGAGGGGAAGCGAAGGAGTCGATTCCATCCTGCAGGACCGCTGGCCAGGCCCCGAGGGACCGCCAACACTCAGCCGGCCGCCGCCAGGGCCGGATCGCCGATGCGCTGGGAGGCATAGCCCGTGCCGCGCACGGTGAGGATCAGCTCCGGATTGCGGGGATCGGGTTCGAGCTTGCCGCGCAGGCGGGCCACATAGACATCCACCACCCGCAGATCGGCCGCCCGGCGCGGCGGATAGCCCCAGAGCTGCTCCAGGATCTCGGCCCGTGGCACCACCCGCCCCGGCTCGCGGAACAGCAGCTCCAGCAGGCTGAACTCCGTATAGGTGAGGGCGATGCGCTGGCCATCGCGATTGACCTGGCGCCGATTGGTGTCCACCACCAGATCCCCGACCCGCAGCACGCCGGTGCCGGAGGCCGGCTCCAGGGGTTCGGCCTGGGCGGAGCCGCGACCCACCCGGCGCAGGATCGTGGCGATGCGGGCTTCGAGTTCCTTGGGGCTGAAGGGCTTGGGCAGGTAGTCGTCGGCGCCGAGATCGAGACCCGCCACCCGTTCGGCGATGGCATCGAGGGCCGAGAGGAAGATGATCGGCACGCAGGATTCAGCCCGCAGCCGGCGGCAGACGGCGAAGCCATCCAGCTTCGGCATCATCACGTCGAGCACCACCAGGTCGGGCTGCTCCCGATGGAACAGGGCCAGGGCCTCCTCGCCATCCTCAGCGCAGAGCACCCGATAGCCCGCCATCTGCAGGCGCATCACCAGCACCCGGCGCACGGCGGGTTCATCGTCGACCACCAGCAGGGTGGCCCTGGTGGTATCGGCCGCGGCCGGAGTAGCCGTGGAGGCGGGACTGGATCCCCTGGCCAGTCCCTGGAATGGACTGAGATCCGAGTGTTCGGACGCGTTGGACAGTTCCTCCAGGGGCATCGAGGCCATTCCAATGAACACGTACCCGGAACCATCCGGGTGAAGAATCGCAACTATACCGTCTGACCCCACGCCGGGGCGGCCTCCGGATCGCCTCCGGCACGGTCGATCTGGGCAGATTTAAGGATTTCTCTGGAAGCAGACGCACGCCAGCGCCGCTGGTACGGGGATCAAGGCCAGCGGGCTTCGGCATAGCGATTCCATTGACGGGCCGCCTCCGCCAGGGCCTGATCGCTGGCGATCTCGCCGAGCATGGCCCGCTGCAGCTGGGTGTAAAGAATCGCCTGCAGCCGCTTCACCCCCGGCGTCGCCGGCACCAGCACCCGGGCGTCGGCGAGGGTGCGAGCCGACAGACTGCGGGCGTCCCGCACAAGGGCCTCCTTCGGGCTGGCGGCTGCTCCCTGGCGCAGGCCCCGCTCCAGCCGCTCCAGGGCCTGGCGCGAGGACGGCAACACCCGGGCCTCCTCGGCGAAGGCCAGCTGGTTATGGGCATCGGTGAGGAACAGGGCGAAATCAACAGCCGCCGCGGCCTTGGCGCTCTGCCGGGGCACCACCAGATTCATCACGGCCACATTGGTTGCCGGGTCCACACCAGTGAGCGACGGCCAGGCGCGGGTGTGGCTGGCGATGCCGGGCGCATTGGTCTGGAGATTGCGCAGGAAATCGGGGCCGGTGGCCACCTGGGCCAGATCCCCCGCCTGATACAGCTCAATCGCCCGGCGATAGCCCTGGCTCACCACCTCCCTGGGCAGCAGGCCGCGGCGATAGAGATCGCTCCAGAAGGCAAAGGCACGGCGACCGGCCGGGGATGCGAACGCCGCCCGCTGGCGGCCATCCAGCAGCTGCACCCCCATCTGCACCATCGACTCCAGCAACTCGGCCGAGTCGTCCGGCACCACGGTGACGAACAGGGCATAGCGACCGGTGCGGCGCTTCACCGCCTCGGCGTAGGCGGGCACCTCCTGCCAACGGCGCGGCGGCGCGCTGTAACCGGCCCGACGCAGCAGGTCCTGGTTTGCCATCGTCACCCGGGTGGTGAGATACCAGGGAATGGCGAATTGCAGCGAGCCCTGGCGACCGGCCTGCCAGATGCGCGGCAGATAGGTGGCCTGGGCCCCGGCCGGCAGCAACCCGCTCAGATCGCGCAGGCCCCCCTTGCTGGCCAGATTGGCGGCGAAGGGAGGGTTGAGATTGACCAGATCCGGTGCGGTGCGGGCGAAGACGGCTGCCAGCAACTTGCGCTCCACCGAACTCCAGGGCACGTCGGTCCAGCGCACCGTGTAGCCGGGGTGGCGCTGCTGCCAATCCTGGATCACCCGCTGCATGAAAGGGTTGAAGCGGGGCGCCAGATCCAGCGTCCAGACACTGATCTGCCGCTCCTGGGCGCCGTTCTGGGGAGAGCTGCCGCCACAGGCCGTCAGGCCAAGGGAGAGGGCCAGGCCGCCCAGCCGTGCCAGCAGCCGGCGGCGAGCCAGACCCGGAGCCCCCCCGGCCTGGCGGCCAAACACCGGCGGCCACAAGCGCTGGCGCTGAAAACCGGGGCGCGGCAGCAGGCTCATACTGCCGAGCCTCGCCAACCGGCCGCCAGCTGGCGCCAGAAGAGCAACTGCAACGAACAAAGCATCGGAGCCAACAGGGCGGTGAGCAACGTCTGGGCCAGCAACACCTGCAGACCGACCGTCGACAGATCCTGCCAGCGCCAGAGCGGCAAGGCCAGCAAGGCGGCCTGGGGCCCAGCCTGCCGCAGGGCCTCGGCACCCCCGGCTAACCGCTCGACGCCCCCCAGCACCGCCGCCGCCTCCCGCCAGGACAGCA
Organism: Synechococcus sp. UW140; assembly: GCA_945872185.1. Classification (GTDB taxonomy): domain Bacteria; phylum Cyanobacteriota; class Cyanobacteriia; order PCC-6307; family Cyanobiaceae; genus Cyanobium. Next base: position 27,891 of record CAMBZX010000005.1, read on the forward strand.
GCGCCCACTGCAGCATCAGGCTGAGATTGAGCAGGGCCGTGCCCAGCAGAGCCAGCAGGCCGAGGCTGAAACTGCGTTGAATCAGTGGCGCCTTGCGCCCCATCCGCCCCCACCACCAGCCGAGCAGCACCAGGCCCGGCACCAGGCTGGCGGGCCCTGGATGGATCCCATCGAGCAGCAATCCCAGCCCCAGGCCGGCCCCACTGCCGGCGCGCTTCCCGGCGCTCAGGGCCCAGGGCAACAACCAGAGCACGGCCCAGGCCGGTGGCACTCCGGCGAGTTTCAGCCAACCGGGCGACGCCAGGGTGAGCAGCGGCACCAGCAGGCCCGTGGCCACCAACCAGGGCTGACGGGACAACAGGGCCATCAGGGCAGCAGCACCTGCACCCAGTCCACCGCATCCGCGGGCGCACTGAGCTGCACCAGGGCTTCCGGCGCCGGATCGGCGTCGGCGTCGATCCGCTGAATCACCCCCACCGGCAGATTCGGCGGCACCAGCGTGCTGGCGGGGGAGGTGAAGATCACGTCGCCGGGACGGACATCAGGATCTTTTTCCAGGAACCGCAACAGGGGCCGGCCCGTGCCGAGGCCGCTGAGCAAACCGTGATGGCGGCTGCGCCCCACCCACACCCCGACCCGACTGCGGGGGTCGCTGAGCAGGCGCACGGTGCTGGTGGTCGGGGTGGTGGAGGCCACCAGGCCGATCAGGCCCCCCGGAGCCACGACGGCATCGCCCTCCCCAACCCCCTGCAGGCTGCCCTTACCGAGCAGCAGCTGCTGCCACCAGCCCCCGGGTTCGCGCGAGATCACGGCCGCCTGCAGGCGGCGCCCCTGGGCGGCAGGCAGATCGAGCAGGCCCCGCAGGCGCCGGTTTTCCCGCTCCAACTGCTCCAGTCGGGCCTGATCACCGAGACGCCCAGCGGCGCTGAGCCACTCCTGCTGGGCCGAGCCGGGCCAGAAGGGACGGCTGAGCAGGCCATAGGCATCGCTGAATGGGGCTCCCTTGCTGAGCCGCACGGCCACCAGAGCCAGCAGCACCAGCACCCAGGGCCAGAGGCGCAACAGCGGCAGCAGAACGCCGACACGCGGCAGGCGGACCGGCGCCATCGCGATCAGGACACCGGACGGGAGAAGTCGGGCGTATCGAGCACCCGCTGCAGACGGGCGAAATCCTCCAGGACCATGCCACAACCATTGACGACGCAGAGCAGGGGATCCTGGGCCACATGGGTGAGGATGCCGGTCTCGTGGCTGATCAGGTCGCAGATGCCCCGCACCAGGGCACCACCACCAGCCAGCATGATGCCGCGATCGACGATGTCGGCGGCCAGCTCTGGTGGGGTGCGCTCCAGGCTGCGCTTCACCGCCTCAACGATGACATTGAGGGGCTCTGCCATCGCTTCACGGATGTCGCCAGCCCGGATGTTGATCGTGCGCGGCAGCCCGGAGAGCAGATGCAGACCCCGCACGTCCATCGAGGTCTCATCGAAGGCATCGTCGGGGAAGGCGGAGCCGATGCGGATCTTGATGTCTTCAGCGGTGCGCTCACCGACCACCAGATTGTGGACCTTTTTCAGATAGACGGTGATCGCCTCACTGAGTTCATCGCCCGCCACCCGCACCGACTCACTGAGCACCGTGCCACCGAGGCTGAGCACGGCCACTTCGGTGGTGCCGCCGCCGATGTCCACAATCATCGTGCCGACGGGTTCGGTGACCGGCAGCCCCGCCCCGATCGCCGCCGCGACGGGTTCATCGATCAGATGCACCTGCCTGGCGCCGGCCAGACCGGCCTGATGCACGGCCCGACGCTCCACACCGGTGACTCCACTGGGGATGCCGATGATCAGCCGGGGGGCGATCACGCCCCGCCCCTCGTTGCCCTTCTGGATGAAGCTCTTGATCATCAACTCAGCGGCATCGAAGTCGGCGATGACGCCATCGCGCAGGGGGCGCACGGCGCGGATGTTGCCGGGGGTGCGACCCAGCATCAGCTTGGCCTCGTCGCCCACCGCCAGCGGTGTGCCCTTGTCGAGGTCGATGGCCACCACGGAGGGCTCCTGCAACACGATGCCCTTGCCGCAGATGTACATCAGTGTGTTGGCCGTTCCCAGGTCGATGCCGATATCACGTGAGAACTGGAAGCGACGAAAGAACACGGGGGGATACGGCCAGCAAGGTGGGCGGATCTTAGGAGCGTTCGCTCCAGCCACCCCAGCGGCAAAACCAGCCGGGGGTGTGACAACCGCGACACAGGGTGGAACTGCTGAACTGTGGCGCTCCGACCGGGTGCCGCATCATTGATCCATCCGTTTCAGACCAATCCCCCATGGGCGTCAACTCCATCACTCTCGTCGGCCGGGCCGGCCGCGATCCCGAGGTCCGCTACTTCGAATCCGGCAGCATGGTCGCCAACCTCACCCTGGCGGTGAACCGCCGCAGCTCGGGCGACGAACCCGACTGGTTCAATCTCGAGATCTGGGGCAAACAGGCCCAGGTGGCTGCCGACTACGTCCGCAAGGGCTCCCTGGTGGGCATCATCGGCTCGTTCAAGCTCGATCGCTGGGTCGACAAGGGCAGTGGTGAGGAGCGCTCCAAGCCGGTGATCCGCGTCGATCGCCTCGAACTGCTGGGCAGCAAGCGCGATGCCGAGGCCGGTGGTGGCGGTGGCTATGGCGGTGGCGAGCCCAGCGAGGAAGACGTGCCGTTCTGATCCCAGGGGCCAAAGACTTGGCTGTGGGGGCTTGTGCCACTCGCCCATCCGGGTTATCAAGTGGCACGAAGCCAACCTAGGCGTCCCTCCCGGGGCGCCTTTTTTGCTGCGCCGGCAGACCCCAGGCGCGGGGAGCACAGGCCGGAGTTGCCAGGAAGCCATCTTGATCCCTCAGCGCTGAGCCGACCGGGTTTCCCGAGGAACCCCGCCGTGAGGTCGCAAGGCGGAACCGCTTCGTCTCAATCGGCGGACTGGCGGCGCTTCCAGATCCGCAGGCCCAGCCAGACCACAACGGCGAGGATCAGCAGGGCCAGCAGCTTGTTGACGACACCTTCCACCGGCTTGATCGCGCCCAGCACCTGGTTCCAGTTGCTGCCCAGGGCCCAGCCGGCCCCCGTGAGCGCCGCGGTCCAGATCAGGCTGCCGGCGGTGGTCCAGAACAAAAACGACCCGAAGGGCATCAACTCAATCCCCGCCGGCACCGAGATCAGGGTGCGGATGGCGGGAATCAGCCGGCCCCAGAACACCACCGCAGCGCCATGGCGCTGAAACCAGCGGCGGGAATTGGCGAGATCCTCCGTGGACACCCCCAGCCAGCGCCCGTGGCGGCTCACCCAGTGCTGCAGGCGCTCCTCATTCACCAGCCGGCCCACCCCGTACCAGGGCAACGCTCCCACCACCGTGCCCAGCAGGCCGGCCAGCACCACCAGCACCACATTCAGCTTGCCCTGACCCACATAAAAGCCAGCCAGGGGCATGATCACCTCCGAAGGAATCGGCGGAATCAGGTTCTCCAGCACCATGGCGCCGAAAATACCGAGATAACCCCATTGCTCCACCAGGCCCTCTACGAGGGTGTTCAGCGAGCTGAGCATGGACATAACTGGGCGGCAATGGGGGAATCGTCCTGGGCAGGAGCGTAGGAGTGATCCTCACCGACAGTCAGAACCGACACTCAGGGGGCGGCGGCGACCACGCGCAGCAGATCCAGCTTGATCAGCCAGAGCAGGGCGCGGCACACCAGAGCACGTCGCTGCTGGGGAAGTGCCCGGAACAGCTCCTGGGCAGACAGGGGCCCCTGGCCGGCAGCGCGCAGCACCGCCTCCAGCTCTGTTTTGCTGGGGAGCACCGGCCGGGCGAAGGCCACCATATCGAGGCTCAACAGGTGGTCCAGGCGCTGCAAGGCTGCCTTGAGATCGGGCTCAGACAGGCTCAAACGGGTTGTAGCCCCAAGGGTGCCGGTGGGATAGCCGGCGAAGGCTGCGAAGGGATCAAGACGGGCCGGCCATGTCTGCGCCTCCGCAGGGAGTTCAGAACTGCAGGTGCGAATCTCGTTCAGCTCCGCCCACAGCTCCTGGTAGCGGGGAAAAATCACCGTCCAATCAAAGGTGCTGCGGACCCGCTGGCGCCCCTCCGCTCCCATGCGGCGGCGCAACTCCGCAGAGCTGAAAAGCTGGGTGAAGGCCTTCGTCGCAGCCGGGACATCAACCGCCACAAATGAACTGCTGTAGCCGCAGTAGAGGTCATAGGTATCAATTCCGAGTGCATGGCGATAGGCGAGATCGGCGCCCAGGCCGGCATGAGCCATCAGCGTCGGGATCCGGAAGCCGTCGATGCCATGGCGCACGGTGTCCTTGTAGCCATCCCAGTCGCTAACCACCACCGGCAATCCGGCGGCCATGGCTTCCAGCGGGGTGAGGCCGAAAGTCTCCTGAATGTTGTCAGCCAGAGAACAGAACACATCGGCACCGGCCCAGGCCCGTCGGCGCTGCTCGGGATCACGGCCATCAAGACCAACAACCGTCACGCTTGGACAGGTTGCGGCTGCAGCCTGGCCATAGGAGTCACGGATGTACTCGTTCGCATGCCAACCGCATTCGACCAGCACCACCCGCACCCCCGCCGCCTGGGCTGACTGTTCAAGAGCCCTGTACATCGCCAGGGGGTGGGCCTTGGCATGAAAAGCCAGCCGGCCGATGAACATCACCACCAGATCATCGGCCTCGGCGCCAAGGTTCCTGCGCGCAGCCTGACGATCTGCCGCAGAAGACTGAAAGTCCTCGCTATGAATACCGAGGGGGATCACCGGTAGCTGGGGGAGCGGCAGGCGGGTGCTGCCGAGCCTCTCCTGGAGATAGGCCTGCTGGGCAGCCAGCAGCGTTTGAACGCTGGCGAGCACCGCCTCACTGGTGCAGATCAGCGCATCCCAGGGGTGCAGGGGTGCGGTGGGCAAGGCCACAATCGAATCCATCACCCGCGCCGAGCAGATGGTGTGGGTGATGCCGCAAAGACTCCAGGAGCGATGACCGGCCCTGGAGCGCTTGAAGGCTTCCGCACCGATGCCGGGACCCGGATGAAAGACCAGGCCGGGCTTGGACAGATCCGCCAAGCGACGGCAATCGACCGCATGCAGCGGCTCCGTGCGACCAAGGCCCGCCGCAATCGCCTGGAACTCGGCGACATGCCCTGGCTCTTCCACCTGAATCCAGAGATCCTGGCCGCGTGTTCCCTGCAGAAATCCCCGCAGGAAGGACTCACCGGCCGCATGGCGCCCCATGATCTGGCGGCCCGTGGTGGTGTAGCCGTCGGGGTGGAAATAGAGGCAGGCCGTCATCGCCTCAGCCCCCAGCCGCCAACGGCATCAATCCGGAGGCCGATCGGAGCCCACCGCCTGCACCTGAAACCGCAAACAGCAGCAGACTCACTGACATCGGGAGCCCGGATGAAACAATCGCAGCAATCATCGACGCAATACCCAAAAAACTAATCGATTCGGCCTGAATTGTCCGCAAGCACTGAGCAGAAAAAGTCAATCAACCAACGGCTCCGCCAGCCAGCGATCAAACAGAAACCGAGGGTAAAAACCACCGTACCAGAATTTGGCCCTCGACCCGCCACTGGCCACTCGCCACTGGCTGGCAACAACATCCGCACCGTTCTACGCCGCCCCGCTCAAGCCCCATCGTTGTACGGCCCGCCGTTCACAACCGACCCCCGTGATCTTCTGGAGCCCCAGGCAGCCAAAACCCGGATCAGCGGGCAGCCACGACACCACCACCCGAGCCCGAAACATCCCATCCCCCGCACAAAAATCCCCGGCACGGGCGCAGGCCCATGCCGGGGAAAGCAGCCTCTGACAATGACAGCCGCCGCTGCGTCAGCCAGGCTCAGTAGCGGTAATGCTCGAGCTTGTAAGGGCCCTCCACCGGCACGTTGATGTAGGCGGCCTGTTCGGCGCTGAGCTCGGTGAGCTTGGCACCAATTTTTTCAAGGTGCAGACGGGCCACGGCCTCATCCAGGTGCTTGGGCAGCACATACACCTCCTTGCCGTACTGGTCGCCCTTGGTGAACAGCTCGATCTGGGCCAGCACCTGGTTGGTGAAGGAGTTGCTCATCACGAAGCTGGGGTGGCCGGTGCCACAACCGAGATTCACCAGCCGGCCTTCGGCCAGCAGAATGATGCGGTTGCCGCTGGGCAGAATCACGTGATCCACCTGGGGCTTGATGTTTTCCCAGGCGTACTGCTTGAGCGAAGCCACATCGATCTCGTTATCGAAATGGCCGATGTTGCAGACGATCGCCTGATTCTTCATCTGCAGCAGATGCTCATGCCGAATCACCTGGAAGTTGCCAGTGGCGGTCACGAAGATGTCCACATCCTGCACCACTTCGGCTAGACGCACGACGCGGTAGCCCTCCATCGCCGCCTGCAGAGCGCAGATCGGATCGATTTCGGCGATCATCACCGTGGCGCCGAGACCGCGCAGCGACTGGGCCGAACCCTTGCCGACATCGCCGTAGCCCATCACCAGAGCCACCTTGCCGGCGACCATCACGTCGGTGGCGCGCTTGATGCTGTCCACCAGCGACTCGCGGCAACCGTAGAGGTTGTCGAACTTGCTCTTGGTGACCGAATCGTTGACGTTGATCGCCGGGAAGGGCAGCTCGCCGCTCTTCTGCAGTTGATAGAGACGGGCCACACCGGTGGTGGTTTCCTCAGTGACACCCTGGATGTTGGCGTAAATGCGCGAATAGAAGCCGGGCTCCACCGCCAACTTGGCGCGGATCGACTTGAACAGGGCGATCTCCTCTTCGCTACCGGGGTGATCGAGCACCGAGAGATCCTGCTCGGCCTTGGTACCGAGAATCACCAGACCGGTGGCATCGCCACCGTCGTCGAGGATCATGTTGGGAGTACCGCCATCGCCCCATTCGAGAATGCGATGGGTGAAGGCCCAGTACTCATCGAGGGTTTCACCCTTGTAGGCGAACACCGGCACACCGGCGGCAGCAATTGCAGCGGCGGCATGATCCTGGGTGGAGAAGATATTGCAGCTGGCCCAGCGCACTTCGGCGCCGAGGGCCACCAGAGTTTCGATCAGAACAGCGGTCTGAATCGTCATGTGCAGCGAGCCGGCAATGCGCGCCCCCTTGAGGGGCTGCTCAGCGCCGTACTTGGCCCGCAGGGCCATCAGGCCGGGCATTTCCGTTTCGGCGATCGCCATTTCCTTGCGCCCGAAATCGGCCTGGCCGAAATCAGCGATCACATAGGACGACGTCGACTGAAGACCGGCAAACTCAGCCGCCGGGCTGGAGGGTGTTGCCACCATGGTGCGGACACTCCCGACTGGGAGGACGAATGGGATAAAAATGGACTGGAAGTTCTGCGGAGACGCCGAGGCTTCGGGCTCGCTTGACCGGCAATCTACAAGGATGTCCCCACAGGATGCGCCTCAATGGCGCCAGCTCCGCAACCCAGCCGCCACCGCAGCCCTGGGCCGGGAACTGGCCGCCGAACTGCTGACAAGCCGGGCCTGGGCCCAGCGGCCCGGGATCAGCGCCATCCCCCTGCTGCTGCTGAGCGGCGATCTGGGCGCCGGCAAAACCTGCCTGGTGCAGGGCCTGGCCGCCGGTCTCGGCATCAGCGAGCCGATCACCAGCCCCACCTTCGCGCTGGCCCAGCACTACCAAGGCCGCCTCGCCGACGGCACCCCAACGGCCCTGGTGCATCTCGATCTCTACCGGCTGGAGCAGAGCGCCGCCGCCGATGAGCTGCTGCTGCAGGAAGAAGAGGAAGCCGAGGCCCTCGGCGCCGTGCTGGCGGTGGAATGGCCCGGCCGCCTCAGCCTGGTGCCCGCGGGAGCCTGGCAAGTGCAACTGGAGCTGGCCAGCGCCACCGAGCCGGAACGGGGCCGCCGGGCCTGGATCAGGCCGCCGCTGAGCCCGCTGCCACGGCCAGGCGGCAGCAATCACGACCCAGGCCCACGCTGAAAAGGCAGCCCCTGAAGCGCTCCCACCCCTGACCCCCGCAGCTGACCGCGATCCAGGGGCCGGCGACCAGACCGCAGCGCTCAGCCGAGGGTGATCTGGGTGCCAGACAGCAGGGGGCTGTGCGAGCCCAGCACGGCAAACACCTGATCCCAGCCGTCTTCACCGCTGTTGAGATAGCCGTAGGTCACCGGACCGTCGGCCAGCTCGATGATCTCGACATAGAGGCCACTGGCAGCCGGCTGCGCCGCGATCTGCTGGAGCACCTGCTGCCGAAAACCCACGGCATCCGGGCTGCCGCTCAGCCCCGTCACCAGGTCGTTGACGCCGGCATGGCGCAACTGCAGGACATCATCGCTGGGCCCTGAATCCGCCATCTGCAGGCTGGTGAGACCCGAGAGCAGACCACCATTTGCGGCCGCCACCTCGAAGCGATCCCGGCCCGCTCCGGAGTTGATCGTGCTGGCGGAGCCGCCAAAAATGATGTGGTCATCCCCAGCTCCCGTCAGCACGGACACGGGACCATCCTGGTTGCCGGGTGTGAGGCGGAACTGAACGCCCCCATCGCCACCGCGCAAGGTGGCTCCCGGTGCCAGGCAGCCGGCGGCAAACCCCAGCTGCACGGACCCGGTGATGCCCCTCACATCCACTCGGCTGAGGCTGCCCGGAGCGGATCCGGCCGTCAGGGTGCCCAGGCCTGCCAGCCCCTCGGAGGGACTCAACAGCACCACCTCCCGAAGCTGTTGGCCGCTCAGCCCCGGCAGGCTCCAGCTGCCCTGCAGACCAATCGCTCCCCTGGCATCGAGGCGGAGGCGCTCCACGCCATCAAACTGCAGCGGATCGGCATGGCTGAGCCCGCTGGCGGGATCCAGGGGAATGCCGCGGTTGTCATAAAGCACCAGCAGCTCATCATCGGGGCCGCTCAAGGTCTGGGGCCCGCTGAGCACGAAACCAGGGAAGCGCTGATGGCCACGATCACCGCCACCCGCGAACAGAACGGAGCCGAGCCCCGGAGCATTGAGCAGGGTGGCGACGGCATGCTCTTCGCCGGCACGGGTGGCTGAGGTCTGCAGTTCCACAGCGGTGATCGCTGGATTACCGGAGAGGTCGAGCTGGCCGCTCGATCCCTTCTGCAGGATCAGTCCCTGCACATGGCTGAGGCTGGGGAGGCTGCGGTTACCGAGCACGCACAGACCCAGCAGGATGCGGGAACCGGGGGCAAGACCACCCAGAAAAGTCAGGGAGCTGAATTCATACGTACCCAGAAAAACGGCTGTCTGCCCCGTGGATCGACGGGCATCGATGCGCAGGCCCTGCTTGGCACCGGCAGCGGCTCCAATGTCGAGATCGAGATAGTTCTTGCCACTACCGCGCACACAGATCTGTCGCAGGGTTGACGTGGTGTTGATATCGATATGGTTCTTGATGCCACCGGTGACAATGTCAAGACTATGAATCTTGCTGGCGATATTGACTTCAGCCTCATCCGCCGCGTCGCCGGCATTCACCAGCAACAGGCGCAAGACACCATCGTTGCAGCGGGGACTAAAGGAAAGGTTAAGCTGCACCGGCGTGGGTGTGAGCACACCAAAGCGGCTATGGCTGTTGGCATTGAGCAGCGTCAGGGTATGGCGCTGACTGCGATCTCCGTCAACAATCCACTGATCCACGGGCCGCGGATGCCGCCCAAGATCAACGCTCAAATCACTGAACAACCTGTAACGATGCACAGGCCGCCAGGGCCAGGATTGCCCAGGGGAAAAGAATGACTTCAGCTGTCCCATTGTGATCAACTCCAGCCTTGACATCTGCGTCTCACAAATCGAACGCAACAGCCCAGAGGCCAGCACCCATCATGACGGCCGACCTTGCCCCACGCCGAACCCCGGCCCGGCGGCATTCCCCAGGCTGAGCCAGGCATCGGCACTGGCCACGGGCCTCGAGCCACTGGCCTGGAGCCAAAGCAGCCCTACGGCTCTGGATCCGCCGCCAGGGCACTGGCATCCAAGCGTTCCAGCAGCGCCGCAATGATGCTGGCATTGGCGGCCGGAAAGGGGTAATCGGCCAGCTCGGCCGGCCGTACCCAGCGCACCTGCTGGGAGGCCAGGGGCTGGGGCTCGCCCGCGAGCCAGGTGCAGAGATGCACCACAAATCGCAGGCGCTTGTGGCTGTAGGCGTGCTCGATCACAATCAACTCCTCACCCACCGCCACCTCAATCGCCAGTTCCTCGTCCAGCTCGCGCGAGATCGTGGCGGCGATCGCTTCCCCCTGCTCCTGCTTGCCGCCGGGGAATTCCCACAGCCCCCCCAGCAGCCCCTCGTTGAGCCGCTGGTCGATCAGCACCCGGCCGTCGCCATCGAGCACCACGCCGACGCCGATCACCTGATAGGGCACGGTGCGGGGGGCGTCCTTCACGGGGAAACGGGCGGGATCGCCGGCAGCGTAGGCAGGGCAGTGCCCCCGCCAGGGACAGGCGCCGCAGCGGGGGGAACGGGGGGTACAAACGCTGGCGCCCAGATCCATCAGAGCCTGGTTGAAGGCCCGGGGCCGCTGCGGATCGAGCAACAGCTCGCTCAGTTGCCAGAACCGGGCCAACTCCCGCGCCGGTGGCCGCGGACTGGCGATCAACCGCGCCAGCACCCGTTTGACATTGCCATCAAGAATCGCCGCCGGCGCATCGAAGGCCGACGACAGGATGCTGGCGGCGGTGCTGCGGCCCAGCCCCGGCAAGGCCTGCCAACCCTCGAGGCTGCGGGGCCACCGCTCAGCTCCGTCAGAGCCTGGGGCCACCACGGCGTCAAGGCTCTGGTTCGGGCTCTCGCTCGCGCTGGGACCAGCCAGCAGCAGGCGGGAAGCCTGATGCAGGCGCCGGGCCCGGGAGTAGTAGCCCAGGCCTTGCCAGAGCATCAGCACGTCGTGCTCCTCGGCGGCCGCCAGAGCAGCCAGGCTGGGCAGGGCCGCCAGCCAGCGCTGCCAGTAGGGCAGCACCACCTGCAGCTGGGTCTGCTGCAGCATCACCTCGGCAATCAGCACCGGGTAAGGATCAAGCTCCTCGCCATCAGTAGGACGGCCGCCATCGGCGCGGAGCTTCCAGGGGATGGTGTGGCGGCCTTGGAGTTCCCACCAGGCCAGCAGCTGCTGGCGCAGCTCGGGCAGCCGGCCGCTGAGCTCCGGCAGATCGGCGTCCAGTGCAGGGGTCCGGGGGATGGTGCACTCCGCAGCGCGGCGGAGTCTGGCGCGGAGGGCGGCGACGGCGGGGATCAGGCGCCACCGTCAGGCCTCGGAGCCGATGATCGCTGCCACATGGTCGACCAGCTGCTCGGCGCGACGCAGCCAATGGGCGCGATCGAGCCCCATCGGCTCGGGATCGATATGGAGGCCACCTGCAACATTCGGGCCGCCTTCAGATCACGGCGGGCGATCCGCAGCATCCCCACGGCTTCAGGGTTGGACATTGAGCAACCGTCCCTCCCGACAGGCTCTTGCGATCCCATGGTCGCGCCAACCGCTGCGTTCTTCCACCTGACGGCAGGAGTACAGGAGCAGATCAACAGGGATGCGGTGGTCGGCCAGGCGGCGCCACAGGCGCCCCAGCAGCACGAATCGATCCGGCTCCGCCAGCCGAACAGACGCACCTCCGCGCCGGAGATCTCGGCGCGGATCGCCGCCACCATGGCGCGCAGCTCGGCCTCGCCGATCACGACGGGTCCGCTGTTGGTGGTGGGGGTGGTGATTGGGGTCATGGCTACGCCTCAGCCCTCAGGATCGCCCGGATGGACAGGAGTGCACAACCAGCCGGAACCTTTGGATGGCGATCAAGATGAGATCCCGATGGTGGCCAGCCCTCACTGGAGAGGCCTCGAGTGCTGCCTACTGGAGTGCGTCTGTGGCCCTGCTCACCCGGAACGGGTGCCGCCACCGACAGGTCTTCGCTGGGTTGATGCGATCACCTCCACGAAGCGTTCGCGGGCATTGCTGACGGCGAGGCACCCGCCGACGAAGGCACGCCCCCCCAAGGCCCCAGAGAACACTGGCCCGGGGCCTGCGCCAGCCGATTCACATCAAATCTCTACCATCAATTGATGGCAGTGGCAGCCCACAGGCCACAAATGGATGGCTGAAGCCATTCAAAGTTGCAGGAGTTGTCCGTCCTGTTAATGATCAGATTCCCCTCCGCCAGGCGCACCGACTCAGTAGCGCTGTTGTCGCTACGGGCCCATGGCGCCGCATCGACAACGAATACATCTGTTGGCGGCTGGCCTGTTTTCACGAGTGCACGTGCCCAGAGGGCAGGACGAGAGCCAAAACTCCTTGCACTGCGATCATGTTCGGCTTTTTCGGAAATTTCGCTTCGCCCAAGAAAAGACTATGACGGCTAGCAGCAGCCCCCCTTCAGCCCCACCGGAACCGGCCAGGCACCATGGGTATCGTGCTTGGGTTGAGTAACCGCTACATCCACCCCTCCATCCAGACATCTGGGCAGACCTGATCACAGGCATCGGCGCCAAACATCGCCAGCGGGTGCCGGGGTCGGCATTGCCGCAGACCTTGAAGTGGGCCAGCAAGACGACCACGGCAGGGGGACAATGGCCATCTCCGTAGCTATAGCGACTAAATGACAGCTCCCAGGCCTGGCATCAGCCCATCCATGCCGAATCCCGATCCCCATTTGAGGGTATTGGGCCTCACTGGTCGCGGACAAGAGACTCGAACCCGACAACAGGGCGATAGCAGCCGATAGGCGCTGTTCAACCAAGAGGCCATCACAGCCCTCCGCCAAACCCCATACCGCAGCCCGAGACTGCGGCCGCCGCTATGGCCACCCAAGCTGACGGCCACCGCTGGCTGCCCCTGCTGGCAGCCCACCTTGACTGACGCCTCCCATACCAGTAAGTTTACTATCCTCTACCAGCGTCTTCTAAGTCCATTCAGGCTAACCCCAATCCCCAACAGACTTCAGGAGCAACTAACGATGAGCGATCGACTTCGAATGCTGCAGCGCCAGCCAAGGCGCATCACCATCACGCTGAGCTTCCACGTCCACGAAGAACTGCTGACACGATCGGAGGAAGAGGGCCGCTCCGTCTCCAATCTCTGCGCTTTTCTGCTGGAGGATTCGTTGCGCCATGCCACCACGCCATCGGCAGCCCATGCACCAGCCCAGAAGGTCGCGGAAACGGTGATCTCAGAGGGGGGGGGGGGCAGGAATAGCCCATCCCTGCGAGTTGATTAACGCCTGATCAACCGCACCTGCTGGCTTACCAGGCTCGCGCCACGAACCTCTCCACGTTGACGGCACCAGCTTCGTTGGCGAGCCCCGAGGCCTCCCTATCCCAGCAGCCCAACCATCCCTGGATTCAAGGACAGATTCGGCCCAGATTCCCCCTCGAAATCACCAAAATCAACTGCAAACCGTTCCTGTCACTGGCAACGACTGAGCAGTCCAATCCCATCCAGGCCGATCTTCATCACGCCAGCCGCCTGGTTCTGCAGCAGTGACATCTTTCCCTGTGGGGGTTTCACCTCGGGCCAGGGGCCAAGGCGCTGTGGCTTGGTCCTTCGTCTCTCACCAGGCTGACCCGACTCGCCGGCCGTGCCCCCCCCGGCTCAGAACCCCCCGGGCCGCGGCCGCACCGACGACAGCGACACATTCACTGCCGACTGCGTCACTGCCGACTGAGCCACTGCCGACTGAGCCACCGCCGAGCGAGACCGATCGGGCAGCGGGGACGCGGGGGGCGAAGGCCGCGGCGCCTGGGGCACCGCCACCACGTTGAAGGCAATCGACCAGCGCTCCCCCTCGCCACGGAACGGCGCCACCGAATGGGGCTGCCAGGCCGGGAACACGTAGAAATCGCCGGGCACGGGCAACACGTATTCGGCCATGCCGGTGCGGAAGCTCTGAATGTGCCATTCCTCCGGCCCATGAAAACAGAGCTGGCCATCAAAACTCTCGGCATTGATCTGAGGTGGTACCTGCAGAAACAGCACACCCGAGAAACTGCCGCCATGGGTATGGGTGGGGTTGTAATCACCCTGGCGCTGCACATTGAGCCAGAGATCGATCATCTGCAGGCCATAACGTCCCGGCACCCAGGGGCCCCGGCCCTGCGGGGGCTGCTTATCGATCACGTGACGGATCCAGCGCTCGCAAGCCGGCAGGATCACCGCAGCACAAAGTTCCTGTACCGCCGGCTGGTCCGGGCCTAGTTCCCGCTGTTGGAATAGCTGGCCGGCGAGCTTGGACGCCGCATTGGGACTGCCCTCCGGATTGGCCGCCACTTGGCGAGCCAGGCGCAGCAGATCATCCCGCAAGGCCTCCGGCAGATGGCCCTTGAGCAGATAGCGGGGAAAGAGACTGAGCACCTCCATCGCCGCACCTTGTCCCTCCGGAGTCATCGATCCCCCCATGCCAGAACCCGCAACCCCGCGAGGCTATCCGGGTCCAAGCGCAGTGATCTAGATGAAGCAGCCAGCCACAACCCTGAAGCTGCCAAGCCAACCAGCCCAACATCCCGCCGTATCAACAAACCCCGAACTCCCATACCCCCCAAGCCCCCTATGCCACCCCCCTCCCAGCGAGGTTGCCATC